>JAURDG010000114.1 GCA_030828025.1 Flavobacteriaceae bacterium
AACAAGGTATTTTACAAGCAAATGAGCCACAGGAACTGCAATTGCGTTCGCTTTACAGTACTGCTGGCATGCAGTTTGTTTTTCCAGAACCAGCCACTAAAGGCTTATATCAAATCATTCCAGCTGATGATGCTGCTAATGCTACCCAAGATGCTTTGGCATTGTCGATAAGCATAGCTGGAAAACAAGAACAAGTGACCGTGCTTGGTGCTAAAGGCGTGGTTAATCCACCGACTAAAATTACGTTAGGTGGACTTGATTTTTGGGTACAATATGGCTCCAAAGAAGTTGAACTGCCGTTTGCCCTTCGATTAAATGATTTTATTGCAGAAAAATATCCAGGAACAGAAAAGAGCTATAGTAGTTTTATGAGTAAGGTAACCGTGTTGGACGATACTAGTTTTGACTACGATATTTTTATGAATCACATTTTAAACCACAAGGGCTATCGATTTTTTCAGGCTTCTTTTGACCCTGACGAGCGAGGCACCGTACTTTCTGTAAACCACGATGCAATGGGTACTGCGGTCACCTATGCTGGGTATTTTTTGTTGTATGCGGGCTTACTTGGCATTATGTTTTTTGGTAAAACCAGATTTAAAACACTCGCCAAAATGTTGGAGGAGATTCGCTTAAAAAAGGCAGCACTAACCTTGATGTTTATTTTGGGCAGTAGTGTAGCGGTTGCGCAGCATCAGCATAATACTACCTTTTTTGATGTAGATTCTGTTTTGCAAGCCAATGCTGTTGACAAGGCTCAAGCAGCCAAGTTTGGTACACTCATCATCCAAGATACTGGTGGAAGAATGAAGCCTGCAAACACGTTTGCCTCCGAATTGGTACGAAAAGTGAGCAAAGCTGATCATTATCAATCTTTAGATGCCAACCAAGTGCTTATTTCCATTACCCAAAATCCCTTGCTTTGGTATCAAGTGCCTTTTGTGTATTTAAAACGTGGAAATGATAGTTTGCGTTCGCTTATTGGCGTGGATAAAAAGTCCAAGTATGCCACCTTTGCTGATTTCTTTGATGTACAAGGAAGCTACAAATTAGCACCCATGCTAGAGGGTGCATATAAAGCAGCTACACCCAATCAATTTCAAAAAGATTTTATAGAAACTGACCGAAAGGTCAATTTACTTTTTTCGGCTTTAGAAGGTAAGGTGATGCGTGTTTTTCCCGTACCAAACGACCCCAACAATACATGGGTGGCACACCAAGAAGTATCCGAAACCAATTTTGAAGGGGTTGATTCCTTATATGTGGCGAATGTATTACCGCTCTATTTTAGTTCGTTGCGTCAAGGAAAAACCACCCAAGATTATACCCAAGCCGACCAGCTCTTGGAAAGCCTCAAGGGTTATCAGCAGAAGTATGGTGCTGCGGTAATGCCAACGGCAAAGCAAATTGATGCCGAGGTGTTGTACAACAAATACGACATCTTCAAACGACTGTTTAGTTGGTACATGTACGCAGGAACACTTATGTTTTTAGTGCTGATTTTCCAGATGTTTTCCGATGTTCGCGTGCTTCGTGCTGTCGTCACTTTTTTTGTGGTGATTATTTCGTTGCTTTTTGTGCTCCATACTGCTGGGCTGGTAGCACGGTGGTATATTTCTGGTCATGCTCCATGGAGCGATGCTTACGAATCCATGATTTATGTGGCATGGGCTACAATGGGTATGGGACTTGCTTTTGGTCGAAAGTCAATGTTGACCATTGCAGCAACGGCGTTTGTTGCTTCAATGATTCTGATGATTGCGCATTGGAATTGGATGGATCCTGAGATTGCCAACTTGGTGCCCGTTTTGGATAGTTATTGGTTGATGATTCATGTAGCGGTTATTGTTGGTAGCTATGGACCTTTTGCTTTAGGAATGATTTTAGGTATTGTTTCGCTATTTCTAATGTTGGTAACGACCAAGAAAAACGCTGCCAAGATGCGCTTACACATCGCAGAGCTGACTGTGGTCAACGAATTGGCACTTACCGTTGGACTTGTAATGCTAACGATTGGGAACTTTTTGGGTGGTCAATGGGCAAATGAAAGTTGGGGGCGATATTGGGGTTGGGACCCTAAAGAAACTTGGGCGTTGATTAGCATTTTGGTGTATGCGTTTTTGTTGCACATGCGTTTGGTGCCTGGTTTGCGGGGCAAATGGATTTTTAGCTTAGCATCTGTGCTGGCTTTCGGTAGTATTCTGATGACCTATTTTGGGGTCAATTTTTACCTAACGGGGTTGCATTCCTATGCAAGTGGAGACAAGGTGATTACGCCAAATTTTGTGTATTATTCAGTTGCTTTTGTAGTTTTGCTGGGCATTGCATCTTATGGAAAAGCAAAAAAATACTTTTCTAAATAGTTTTCGCTGGTGGCTATATTCCATCGGAGGGTTGTCGCTTATTGGCGCTGGGCTTAGTTTTTTAGGCGAAGCCGTTATAGCAAAGAGTATGGATGAGGCATGGTTTTTGACAGGGACTTTAGCATTAATATTAGTCAATACAGGAATATGTTTGGTAGCAGGAGCAGTTATCGTTCGGTTAAGGAAATAGTATTTGTCTTTTTATTGATGAATGCATTTCTTTTTGCACAAGAAAAGAGTGGAGGTTCAACGGGAACTATTCTGCCTAAAGCTACACCAAACTATGGCTTGCTCATCCCCGACAAGACGTTGGAAGATTATTCTTTTTTGGACAAACCAGCGGATGATAATCGTTCCATGACTGATAAGGAAGAGTTTATCAATCCAGCAGATCGGTATTTAACTAAACTCAAAAAGGATAAACCCATTCCCAAAGGTGTTTATCTTGGCGATACCTATTTAGGTGATGTGCGTACCGCTACTTCGGTGGCACAAATTGTTTGTCGTGACTATGAGTACGAAGACGGCGACCGTGTTCGTATTTTGGTAAATGATAAAGAGGTCATTTCTAATTTAGTCTTGCGCAATCAGTTTTTTGTGCTTGAGCTACCGCTGGTTGCTGGGTTTAATAAATTGGACTTTCAGGCGTTAAACCAAGGATCTTCGGGACCTAACACGGCAGAGCTTCGCATATTTGACGTAAATGGTAGTCCTATGGCTGCCCACAAATGGAATCTATCAACAGGCGCCACAGCTACGCTAATCATTGTTAAAGAAGGCGATGTAATCAGCCCAAGGTAAACGCTGTTTTTGGTTTGATTTCCATTTAATTGCGTACTTTTTGTAAAAATGAATTTAATTTTCATTTCGCAATGATGAAGCTTGCTTAAAAACTAAAGTTTAATAATGAAATTAAAGGGAGGTAGGGTTCTTTTATTTAATGCTTAATATTGTAGGATTAAATAAATTAAATTCAAAATTTCACTCTAATAAATCACAACATGCATTATTTGCTTGGAATAGATTTAGGGAGTTCATCTATCAAAGTCGCACTTGTAGAACAAGCATTAGGAAAATGTGTGGATCTTGGACCAAACTTAATGAAGAAACAGCACTGTATTCAGGTACAGTTAGGAATATCCATACGTTTCAATATGATGCAGAGTCTTCTAACAATTGGAAACTGATTTTGGGAGATGTTCGTGAATCTGCCCGTGTTTGGTTGAATGGTGAATATCAGGGAGGACTATAGGCCAACCCATTTGAAATAACCATCGATCCGCTTAAAAAAGGGGAGAACACTATTGTCATCGAAGTAACCAACCTACCGGTTAATCGATTAATTGAAACGGACAAAATGGGAACCCCTTGGAAAATTTTTAAAGACATAAATATTGTCAATAGAAATTATAAAAAATTGGACGCTTCAGCTTGGAACCCAGTGCCATCAGGACTTTTGAACACACCAAAAATTATTAAGCTTCAATAATATTAATGTCACGTTTATATTGAGATATGATTTTTAACCCAACAAATTGTGAAAATTGATTCGGCATATTAGTCTGCTTTTAATTGTTTTTGGTCTTCAACAAAGCCTTGTGCAGCCCTAAATCGTTAGGCATAGGCGCACTCCCAACGCCAAGCAGATTCTCTTTTGCTATCACAATACTTTCAGGTACGACTGTGTATTCTATAACATTGCTGGAAATGTATGGTATTTGTATGGTTGTTTTTTTGATTTACAATCAGTTGATGCTTTAATTTTAAAAAAACATAAATACACACAGATGAAGTCAATTATTTTTATTACTCTAATATCATTTTTTAGTTTTTCTCAAACAAATTATGTCACACCGACATCAGCTAATCCTACAAACTGGCGTGGTTATATGACTTGGTATGGGGTAGGAGGAAATGGTGATAACTGGGGTGTTAGTGATTTAAAATCTACTATTTCTAGTTCCTCTGTTACGTTACAGCCTAATTTTAGCATTTATGCAAATGAGTTGAATAATAGCTATTGGTTTAATGAAAATGGAGAGTTTAATTTTGAAAGTCTTGAAGCAAGTACGTTTATAACGGATAATTCTCTTCAAGGAAATGATTTAGTTTTTAATGGATATATCTCAACCTACACAATTTCTAGCCTATATACTGTGAGTGCTTTTATAAAGGTTTTTGACACAAGCTGGAATACTGTTTTTGAAAACGTAGTAGCTATATCTAAAACCGGAAACTTTTCTGTTGAGGTTTCCTCTTCAAATTTAAGCCTAGGTGCTAATATCCAGTACGGATTTATAGTTCGTGGTCCTGCTGCAAACCCAAGTGACGAAAATACGTTGGGAGCCGTTGTTGCTACCGATCAGCCGAGCCAATCTGAACTAAATGTAATTACCCCTTTAACTGCAGATCAAAGCGATTGGGCAGGTTATATGACATGGAACGGAGTAGGAGGAAATGGTGATAATTGGGGCGTTAGTGATTTAAAATCAACTATTTCTAGTTCCTCTGTTACGTTACAGCCTAATTTTAGTATT
>JAURDG010000182.1 GCA_030828025.1 Flavobacteriaceae bacterium
TATTCGCCGAGCGAGAAAAACTCCTATCAGCTAAGCTATAGTCGGCGTATAGACCGCCCAGGAATTGGACAAGTAAACCCCATAAAAGAGTGGTCAACGCCATTGGTGTCTTCGTATGGCAATCAGGAATTAGTACCGCAGTTTACCAACTCTGTTGAGGTAAACTACACTCGAAAATTAAAGAATGGAACGCTAACTAGCGGCGTGTTTTATCGCGCTATTTCGAATGAGATTAACCGCGCCCTCTATGTAGATAAAAGTGATATCAGATCGGGAAAGGTCATTTTAACGCATGACAATTTTGATGACACTTCGGCCTACGGTGTGGAGCTTTCCTCGAACTACCGACCAGCAAAATGGTGGTCATTAAACGGGAGCTTTGATTTGTTTTCGCAAACCCAAAAGGGCATTGCCGAATACGTGAACGTTCCCCTAGAGCAAGCCACAGTAGATAATATTGTCCGAGACATCAATATTGTCGATAATGTTTCGTGGAATTTTAGGATGTACAACAGCTTTACTGCTAGCAAGAACCTAACATTAACGGCATTTTTGTTCTACAGAGGAAAAAATCAAAACCTTCAGTTTGATATGCTGCCGATGTATTTTATGAATGTAGGCGCACGATTGAGTGTGCTTAAAGGAAAAGGCACGCTTAACCTTGGTTTTAACGATATTTTTGATACTATGCGGTTTAGATTTGGTGCACGCAAGCCGTTTCCGTCTAGCGGCGAATTTCATTGGGAAAGCCGCACCGTACAACTCGGGTTTAATTACCGTTTTGGTAGTGGAAAATACCGAGCCAAATCTAGGCGACAGCGCGACACAGATGAAAAGAGTGGAAGCGGAGGCGGAATATTTTAATATTTCTCGTAGGATACGATTTGTAGTCCGTATCCAGACATGCCCACTCGCTTGATTTTGTCGCTGTTGGACAAGAGCTTGATGTTGCTGATGCCAATAGCGTGAATCATTTGTGCGCCAATACCAAAGTCTTTTTCGTCCATATTTTTTGGTACTGATTTTTCGCTTTTTATGGCCTTAAGCTGTGCCAATAATTGACTTGCTGGCTGTAACTGATTGATAAAAATAACTGCCCCTTTTCCTTCGTCCTGAATGCGTTTCAATATGCTGTCAAGGGAACTCTGTTGATTTTTATTTAGGACATGCATCAATTCACTATTAAGCTGTTGGGTATGAACGCGCGTAAGTACAGCCTCGTCTTTGGACCAACTGCCAAGCGTTAGTGCTACATGCACTTGATCGTTTGTTTTTTGATGATAAGCACGTACCCTAAAATTGCCGTAACTCGTGGCCAACTCAAAATCTTCTTTTAGGTCAATAAGGCTATCATGCTTCATTCGATAGCTAACCAAGTCTTCAATCGACACCAGCTTTAACCCATGTTGGTCGGCAACTTTGCGTAGTTGTGGAAGACGTGCCATGCTGCCATCTTCGTTCATAATTTCAACAATTACACCTGCAGGTTTAAACCCAGCAAGACGCGCAAAATCAATAGCAGCTTCGGTGTGTCCTGTTCTACGCAATACACCACCCGCTTTAGCCGTCAGTGGGAATATATGTCCTGGACGCAAAAAATCTTCTGCTTTGGCTTGTTCGTTTATGAGATGACGCACCGTTTTGGCGCGATCAGAAACAGAAATCCCAGAAGTTACACCAGCTCCTTTGAGGTCTATAGAAACAGTAAATGCCGTACCCATAGGATCTGTGTTGTTGTTGACCATAGGGTAAAGGTTTAAGTCTTTACTTCGCTGTTCGGTAATGGGCGTACATATAAGCCCACGACCATGTTGCGCCATAAAATTTATCATTTCGGGCGTAACCAGCTCTGCTGCTCCGATAAAATCGCCTTCGTTTTCCCGATTTTCATCATCAACAACAATGATGATTTTACCGTTGCGGATATCTTCTATAGCTTCTTCGATGCTGTCAAAGCGAATGTGCTCAGCCATTTCTTGTTTTTTTTAGGATAAATTGAAGTGGTCGTCGAAGGGTTAACTTTAGACGCTCCACGTCAAAAACAGATTTATCTTTTGTGGCACGAAGTACGGCAATTATTCCGACAATTGTCAAGATAATTGATGTAAGCCATGTGCCCCAAAACGGGTGTAGGCTCCCATCTTCAGCGCTATTTTTGAATAAAGTGCCTGCAAAATGATAGGTTAGGAAAATCGTGAGTGCAACAACGATGGGCAGCCCAAAACCTCCCTTTCGAATAATGGCACCTAAGGGCGCACCTACAAAGAATAGCAGCAATGCTGCATAAGCTGTCACAAACTTGTCGTCTCGCCACAATCGGTGTAGATTTATCATTTTTTCACGTACGAAGAATACATTTTTTTGATTCGAAAAGCTGTTCAGTTGAACAGTTACATGCTCTTTTGCCGATGTCAGCACCCGATTTCTATCACGATTACTTATTTTTTCTAAATAATCGTTCCTTCCCGAAAAATTCTTTGCAACCAACGGTTTCTCCATTTGATGTAACGATTTGATTCCGGTGCGTAGATAGGTCGTATTGGCAAAGGCTTCAATCTCGGTCATATAGTCCGAAGACAACGAATCAATACTTTTACTCAACTCACCTATATTTTGCATTTTAAAGGTATTGGAATAATTGGCTTCATTCAGGTCAACGTCGTTAAAGGTGCGCAAATCAATGTTCATCACATATTGCTCGAAGGCAATGCGGCTATGTGGATGTGTTTTTTTTGGTTTTTTCGTCTGCCGTACTTCTTCGTATCGATAACCATCATACAAGACCAGTTGGATGCCTTCGCTTAGTTCTTCGCTTTTTAACTCTCCTCGTTTAGCCTTTATCACCACACGGTTTATCTGGTCGAGTGATTTCTCGTGGATGATTACATCTTCAAGCAAGCGGTTATTCTGACCGTATTTTCGTCCAACCTTAATATTGCTTTCGCCAATATCATTAAACATACCTTCTGTAATGGCTAGTGCCGGACGCATTTTGGATAAATTTTTACGCAGATTATACGTCTTAAACTCAGCCCAGGAAATTACTTATTTCCCAAAAAAAAAGGCAGGAAGCCACGCAAGCCTTTGAAGAAAATTCAAAGGCGCCAGGCCCCCCACCA
>JAURDG010000196.1 GCA_030828025.1 Flavobacteriaceae bacterium
AGATTTGAATTCAATTGTGTATTTTTTATCGCACTCATCAAGTGTTACTTCCTCGCCCGCTTCAAAGAGTTGCTCCAATTGCCAAGTGCCAATGAGCGGGTCGGTGGTAACGTTATCCTTTTTACAAGACGTAAGAAAGGTACATGCAATAAATAATACGGATAGATAAGTAGTATATTTCATAATGATAAGATTTGATATTATACTGCTAATATATATAGATAGATATGCAACAAAATTTTAACTAAATTTTTTCAAACTAGTGTAAAAAACTAAATTTACACCTCCAAATCACACACAATGGAATGGCCAATTGTTTTGTTTCTCGGCTTTTGGTTTCTACTTTATAGCGAATATAAAAACAGCTTTAACCGCTACCCTATTCTTTGTACGTTGGCAACCCTAGTTCTATTTGTTTTATAGTGTTTGGGTGTTTTGGTTTGGCTGGCAGAAAGACTAGAGAATAGTTGATAATGATTCTCCTTTGCCTCATGCCTCATCCTTATTAACCAATAATTCTATACTAGCAACCACTACTCCTTGCTTTTCAAAAAGGCTTCTGGTGTAAGCACTGCCAATTCGCTATGCTTATAGTCCTTTACATTGCGCGTCAAAATCAGTTGAATACCACTTTGCTCAACGGCAGAAAAGTATTGCAGGGCATCTTCAAAGTCTTTAAAATTGGAGTTTAAGGCTTTGAGCACCACCATTCGATTCATTGCTGCAACGTCAATAATGTTTAGCAACTGATTGAGTTTGTCTATCACAAAATCGTGTTTTGCTGTTTTTCGAAGGATATAATAGACATTGGATACGATCACGGGGGTGGAAAACCCTTGAATGGTCTTTTGTTCACACAAGTCTAACACCTGTGCAGCATAATCAGAAAAAGGCAATCGGTCAAAGAAAAAGTCCAATAGCACATCCGTATCGATAAGTACTTTCTCCACTATGCGTATTTTTTTGTGCGACGACGCTCTAATTCTTTCTTATAATCAAGGTTTTGGGGCATGTTAAATGTGCCTTTCAAAGCGGATATCGAAGGACTTAAATGATTCTTGTTTGTTGCCTTTTGCGCGGTTAATGACTTTAAATAATTTTCTATGATATTAGACAAACTACGGTTTTCGCCTTTAGCATATTGCTTAGCACGCTCAATAACTTCTTGTTCGATCGTTAAGGTCAATTTGGTATTCATCTTTTAGTAATTAACACATCAAATATATTAAAAAAAGCAAATAGCACGTGTGTTTTAATTAAAAAAGACACGTGTAAAATCTAGTAGCGTTTAACCAATAACTACTTCCTACGCTCCAACACATCCACAACATCTTGCAAACTATGCCCTTTAGCTTGCAGTAAAATCAACAGGTGAAACAACAAATCGGCACTTTCGTTTAAAAACAGTTCGGAGTCGTTGTCTTTGGCTTCTATGACGGTTTCTACGGCTTCTTCGCCCAACTTTTGCGCAATTTTATTGATGCCTTTAGCAAATAAGCTCGCCACATAGCTTTTGTCGGTGGGATTATTTTTGCGGTCGGCAATTACCTTTTCCAACGAAGATAAAAACCCATAAGACGGGGTGTTTTCTTCGTTCCAACAGGTGTCGTTACCGGTATGGCAGGTTGGACCAATTGGGTTTGCCTGAACGAGGAGGGCATCATTATCACAATCCACCGCAAGGCTCACCAACTCCAAAAAATGTCCACTCTCCTCCCCTTTTGTCCATAGTCGGTTTTTACTACGACTAAAGAACGTAACCTGTTTGGTTTCTTGCGTTTTGGCAACGGCATCGGCGTTCATATAGCCCAACATCAGCACAGCCTTTGTCTGCGCATCTTGCACTATCGCTGGAACAAGTCCTTCGGGGTGTTTGGTAAAGTCTATATTCATCGTACAGGTATTTTATGTTGTCGTAAATATGTTTTGAGTTCGGGTATGCCGATTTCTTTAAAATGAAACACAGAAGCCGCCAAGGCAGCATCGGCGTTGCCAAGGGCAAAGGTATCTAGAAAATGGCTCATTTCTCCAGCACCACCAGAAGCAATTACGGGTACAGACACCGTTTCGCTTAATTCTTTAAGGGCTGCATTGGCAAAGCCCTGTTTGGTGCCATCATGATCCATAGAGGTAAAAAGCAATTCGCCTGCCCCACGGTCCACGGCTTCGGTAGCCCATTCAAACAAACGGCGTTCGGTAGGTACTTTTCCGCCTACCAAGTGTACCATCCATTCGTTTTGAATCATTTTGGCATCAATGGCAACCACAATACATTGCGTCCCAAAGCGCTGTGCTAGCTCGCTAATCAGCTCTGGACGGCGAACCGCCGAAGAGTTAATCGATACTTTATCGGCACCATTAGCCAACAAAACCCCTACATCCTCTACCGAATTGATGCCACCGCCTACCGTAAACGGAATATCTATGGCTTGAGCCACATCACGAACCAGTTTGGCTAGGGTCTTGCGCTTTTCTTCTGAGGCAGAAATATCCAAAAATACCAATTCGTCTGCGCCTTCTTGGGCATAGCGTTGCGCCAATTCCACAGGGTCGCCCGCATCACGTAAGGAAACAAAATTCACTCCTTTGACCGTGCGCCCGTCTTTTACATCCAAACAAGGAATTATTCTTTTGGTCAGCATCTTAGGGTTGGTCTAATTGATATTTTTCTAATTCTTTTAGCGATATTTTTCCTTCGTAAATGGCTTTTCCGATGATGGCGGCAGCACAGCCCAATTCTTCCAATTGGTAAAGGTCGTCCATGGTGGTAACACCTCCCGAAGCAATTAAGGCTATTTCGGGCAGTTCTGCTAATAGTTCATAATACAATTCCAAAGAAGGTCCAGCGAGCATGCCATCTTTGGCGACATC
>JAURDG010000172.1 GCA_030828025.1 Flavobacteriaceae bacterium
AACCGATCAACCTTTAGTGTGTTGTGGAGTTTGTTTTCCGAGAAGCACTGAAGATGTTGCTGCTATTATGAAGTGGTGTTATGCAAACAATCAAGAAGTTATAGTCCATGGTGGCCTCACCAATTTGGTTGGAGGCACCCAAACTACAAAAGACCAGCTTGTCATTTCTTTAGAAAAGATGAACCAAATTGATCCTGTAGATACCCATAACCGCACGGTTTGTGTTCAGGCTGGAGCTATCCTAGAAACAGTTTTGGCCTTGTGTGAAGACGAAAATCTGTTTTTACCGCTTAGTTTTGGTGCCCGTGGCTCTGCTCAAGTGGGTGGGGTGGTTTCTACTAATGCAGGAGGCTTGCGGGTTTTTCGGTATGGAATGACCAGGAGTTGGGTTCTTGGAATTGAAGTTGTTTTACCTAATGGAACAGTCATTGAAAATTTAAAATTATTGCGTAAAGACAATTCTGGAATTGACCTAAAACAGCTTTTTATTGGTTCTGAAGGAATTTTAGGTATTGTGACTCGGGTAGTATTTCGGCTTATTGAAAAACCAAAAACCCGTAATTCAGCAATGCTGACAACAGACAGTTACGAAGACTTGTTGAAGACCTTACGTCATTTCGATCAATCTTTGGGCGACCGCTTAACAGGTTTCGAATTATTATGGCAAAGCTCTTTCAATATCATTACTGCGGCTGATACGCCATATACCGCTCCGTTGACAACGGTTGGAAAATATGTCATTTTTGTTGAAGTGCTTGGTCAACACGCCGAAAACGATATTGTTGAGTTGCAAGATGCATGTGCCCAAGTTTTTGAACAGGGTTGGATACAGGACGCTGCATTTTTTGACACATATGCCGCACAAGAAGAATGTTGGAAAATCAGAGAAGATGTCGCCCTACTAGAGACAAAAGCAAAACACAACCAGCACTTTGACATCAGTATTCCGATAGACCATATTGGCGCTATGATTGAGTATATTGTGTCGCAACTTCTTCAATTCAACGGCGTTATAGGTGTCTATCCTTTTGGGCATGTTGCCGATGGTAACATTCACTTGATTGTAGGAAAGGAAAATAATAGTAAAGATCTAACACACAAGATTAATGTTTTGGTTTACGAACAAATTCAAAAAGTAAACGGGTCAATTTCTGCCGAACATGGAATAGGTATCGATAAGAAACCCTATTTGCATTTTTCACGCGATGCGCATGAAATAGAATTAATGCGAGGGCTTAAACAACTTTTCGATCATAAAAATATTCTCAATCCCAATCGAATCATTAACTAGCGAAACTTGAAACATTTGACAACATAATATTTTTAAACAACTTATAAAGTGGGGTATTTATGGAGGAACGAATTGTAGCACATTATCTTGTAGAAACCCCATTTTCTGTAGAAGGAGCAGCTAAAATATTGGCTGGAGAGCAGTCCACAGGCACTTTTATTTCGGTTCCGGGAGAATCGGCAGATTTGATACAACAGTTTGGCGCACGAGTCGAAAACATCGAACATTTAGGCTCTTCTGACAATCCTTGTATTCCAGAAAGCAATCCATCTGGGAGGACCTACAAGCAAGCTAGGATTAGTGTTTCATGGTCTATTGAAAATTTTGGCTACAATATCCCGTTGATGATTTCAACGCTTCAGGGTAATCTCTACGAATTAAAGCAGTTTACAGGTCTGAAGTTAGATGATTTTGAATTACCCGAATCTTACGCAGCTTATTTTAAAGGACCATCATTTGGTGCCTTAGGAACAAAAAAGCTTTGTGGTGTTGCCGATACCAAACCCATTATTGGAACCATCATTAAGCCCAGCGTGGGGCTAACTCCCGAGACTACTGCCCAAATGGTAGATGATCTAATTCATGCGGGTATTGACTTTATAAAAGATGACGAATTGATGGGGTCAACAACAAATTCTCCTTTTGCCAAACGCGTAACTACCATAATGAACATCATTAACACCTTTGCTGATAAGACAGGCAAGAAACCAATGTATGCCTTTAACATTACTGGTGATTTTGAAACCATGCAAAAAAATTATGAAACTGTGCTCAAGGCTGGCGGATCGTGTGCGATGATCAGTATAAACTCCGTTGGTTGGGCAGGCGTGAAATCCATTGCAGCAATTGGTGAGCTCTCTATTCACGGACACAGAAACGGCTGGGGCATGATCAATAGACACCCGATGCTGGGCATCAATTTTCCTGCTTATGCCAAATATTGGCGTTTGGCAGGTGTTGACCAATTACATGTGAATGGAATTCAAAATAAATTTTGGGAGTCAGATGCTTCTGTTGTTCGATCGATTCATGCATGTTCTTCTCCTTTTTTAAATCACCAACGGCTTTTGGCAGTTGTTTCTTCGGGTCAATGGGGTGGACAGGCTTTTGAAACCTATAAACAGACCAAGACAACCAATTTGCTGTATATGGCTGGCGGTGGAATATTGGCGCATCCGTTTGGTGCTGCGGCAGGTGTGCGGTCTATTCGAGCTGCTTGGGATGCGGCAGTTTCTGGAAAAACATTTGAGCAAACTAGAGCAAGCAATAAGGAATTTGCTGCATCTGTAGAAAAATTTGGCTCCAAATCATGAGGCAAAAAAAATATCATATCGCATTTTATGCAGATGATTTTACAGGTGCTACCGATGCTTTAGAGAGCTTAGCTAAGGCTGGGCTTAAAACTGTACTTTTTATGGATGTCCCAACTCTTGAGGAAGTCGCTGCGTTAAAGAATTACGACGCCATAGGTATCGCTGGTAATACACGTGCACTTCCAGCAGTACCAATGCGCATTACCTTGAACAAAGCCTTTAATTTTTTTGCGAAACTCCAAGTAAAGCATGTCCACTATAAACTGTGCTCTACCTTTGATTCATCTAAAGAAATTGGAAATTTGGGCGTAGCTATTACATGTGGCCAACATCATTTTAACAATTCTGTGGTACCTATTGTGGTTGCGGCACCACACTTGGGAAGGTATATGGCTTTTGGTAATTTGTTTGCGCGAATGGGTACAGGATCAGAAGGTGTAATTTATCGTATTGATAAACATCCTTCCATGAAATACCATCCCACAACACCAGCAAAACATGGAGACCTAAGGAAGCATTTACACCTTCAATCCGATGTTAAAATGGGGTTAATTGATGTGTTAGATATTGAATCAACACAAGAGCATATTTCGCTAAAAACAGCAAACATGGTAGCGGAAGGCACGTCGGTAATTTTTTATGATGGCTTGCATGAACGTCATATGAAAACCATAGGTGGTGCCTTAGAACATCTGGCAAATAAGACTTCACCACTTTTTACTCTTGGCTCATCAGGAGTTGAAACGGCCTTGGGTTATTATTGGAATGCTAAAAATATA
>JAURDG010000066.1 GCA_030828025.1 Flavobacteriaceae bacterium
ACCTGCAGTTGTTGACTAATTTTGATCATACAGCAGAACTTATTGCGCAGTTGCGCACCTTGCGTAAAAATCAAAATATCTCGTTTAAAGATGCCGTAGACCTTGTCCAAACCAAAGAAGATCAGGTTTCGTTAAAACCTTTGGTGGTAAAATTGGCGCACCTCAAAAGCTGGGAAGTGGTTGACCACGCTCCGCAACATGCGCTATCTTTTCGTGTTCATAAGCACGAATATTTTGTTCCCGTTGCTACATCAAATCTCGAACAAGAACGCGCCAAAATGGAAGAAGAGTTATCCTATCAGGAGGGCTTTTTGAAATCGGTAGAAAAAAAACTGGCAAATGCGCGTTTTGTTGCTAATGCGCCAGCGCAAGTAGTAGCACTCGAGCAAAAGAAAGCCGAAGATGCACGGGCTAAAATTAAAGCACTAAAAAAACGCCTTGCCTGATTTAGGGTGCAGACTTATCGGCGATTAGCGTAACACCACCTTTTACTTTTTGCCCTTCGTGTACCAAAACATCAGTACCAATAGGTAAAAACAAATCTACTCTTGATCCAAATTTAATAAATCCGGCATCTGTTCCTTGTACTGCTTGATCACCAACCTTGGCGTAATTGACAATGCGTCTTGCTAGTGCTCCAGCAATCTGTCGATACAGAACTTCGCCGTAATGTGGATTATCGACAACGATGGTCGTACGTTCGTTTAGTGTCGAAGATTTTGGATGCCATGCGACGAGGTATTTCCCAGGATGATATTTGCTAAACACCACATTTCCAGAAACTGGATATCGTGTAACATGAACATTTATGGGCGACATAAAAATAGACACTTGAAGTCTTTTTCCATCAAAATATTCGGGTTCGTGTACTTCCTCAATTATCACCACTTTACCGTCAACAGGGGCAACTACAGCATCTGTGCGCTCGAGTGGAGGTCTTGAGGGATTTCTAAAAAACTGTAAGATTATAACAAGGATAAGTAATAAACTGGTTTGTAGCGTAATCCTGAGCCATTTAGCAGCAATAAAATGATCGACAACAAGTGCTACTACAACTACGAGTACAAAACTTACGATGATGATGGTAAACCCTTCTTTATGAAACATATAGCAATAAATAAAGTAACCCTAAAAAGACAGGCAGCGCAAACAGTGTGCTATCAATGCGGTCGTAAATGCCGCCATGTCCTGGTAGCAGACGTCCGCTGTCTTTTACGTTGCACAAACGCTTAATTTTTGATTGAATTAAATCGCCAATACTGGCAGTTATAGCGGTGATTACGGCGATAAAAAACAAATAAGTGCTATTTAAATCTGTGAAATAGCTTCCAATTACAAGGGTTGCAATGCTACCCAGAAGCACACCTCCAAAAAAACCTTCATAGGTTTTGTTTGGCGATATGGACTTAGCCAAGGGAGTTTTTCCAATCGATGAGCCAATCAGAAAAGCTGCGGCATCATTAAACCATATAATACAGAAAAATAAAACGATCAAAACGGCATGATCTTGCGCAAAAAGCGCAAGTAAAACCATGGGTATTGTTATCTGTACAATTCCAAGGAAATATATTTTTCCTAATGAAAGCGCTATGTTTTTTTTCTTCAAAAAATAAATGAGCAATACAAGGTTTCCTATCAAACTTATTGGAAGTAGAATGGATGATAGCTCAGCAAACTGTTGTTTGCCAAAATAGAGCAGCGCAAAGGCCAAATAAACCAATATCGTTTTTCTCTTGCTTATGTTTTGCAATTCCCAAACAGCGATTATGGTCATTGCGCATAGTAACGCAGAAAATAAGGCAGGATGAACAAACAAGCTGCCCAACAGCAAGCTAACATAAACCAATGATGTGGCCGACCGCAGCAAAAAATTCATCAAAAATCCTCTTGTAATAGCAAGTAAACTTTTTTCGGTCCACTTCCGTAATTCATATAATTGTCATCCCCAACCACTTCGGTTTTAAATTGTTTTATTGAGGTAATGTTAAGGGGAATATGGTCTGCATAGCGATGTTTGATGTTTTTTAGTGCATCGGAAACCGTTTTGGAAAACTGTCTTGTTCCCGCCAAAATAATGAGTGTTTCGGGCAGGTCGGCAATTTTATTGGTTCCCAACTGCTTTTCGCAAACCACTATGCTTCCATCATAAGCAACCAATGATTCGCAACTGCACAACATGATTTTTGCGTTTAGATTTGTCTTTGTTAAGACAATATCTACATCAAGTCTTTTGGCAAGTGTACTGTCCAGACATAGCAATTCGCGTACTTCTGACGGGTACTCGTCTATAATTGATTGGAATCCTTCTTTGGCTTGATCTATATCTTCACAATAGATAAATCGACCACCAAGGTGTGTAAATTTTTCAGCAAAAACAGTTTCAATAGGAACTTCTTCGCGAGGCATATGCGGTCCACGCTCTGGGTTTAGCTCGTCATCGGAACTCGTTTTTTTTCCAAAAAGAGAAGACCAAAATTTGCTCACGTGCTCAGGTTGTTACACAAAGGTAACAAAACACAAATTAGTTATCCTCTTTTGAAGTTGTCGAATTTACTTTTTTTGCTGTAGTAGCTTTTCGTTTTGTTGTTGCGGGTTTGGTTTTCGCTTCTGGTTCTTCTGGTTTTTCAAAAGGTCGTTTTCCGAATATACGCTCCAAATCATCTTTAAAAATGACTTCTTTTTCCAACAAATGCTGCGCTAATTCGGTCAGCTTTACTTTGTGTTTTTTAAGAATTTGAATAGCGCGTTTGTATTCATGCTCCACGATGGATGAAATTTCAGTATCGATTAACTTGGCAGTTTCCTCAGAATAGGGTTTGGTAAACCCATATTCGCCTTGGTCTGCTTTGTAATAGGTGATATTTCCAATTTTATTGTTCAATCCATAAATGGTTACCATAGCTCTTGCTTGTTGCGTAACCTTAACTAGGTCGCTGAGCGCACCAGTAGATATTTTATTAAAAATGATGCTTTCTGCTGCACGCCCACCAAGCGTGGCACACATCTCATCAAGCATTTGTTCGGTTCGTACAATTTGTCGTTCCTCAGGCAGATACCATGCGGCACCCAAAGATTGTCCTCTAGGCACAATAGTAACTTTTACTAGTGGTGATGCGTGTTCCAACATCCAGCTTACTGTAGCATGTCCTGCTTCGTGGAATGCAATGGTTTTCTTTTCTTCGGGTGTAATGATTTTACTCTTTTTCTCTAGGCCGCCTATAATACGATCTACTGCGTCTAAAAAGTCTTGCCGACCTACACTTCTTTTGTTTTTTCGCGCAGCAATTAACGCAGACTCGTTACACACATTTGCAATGTCTGCACCCGAAAATCCGGGTGTTTGTTTTGCCAAGAAGTCAATATCCAATTTTGGGTCGGACTTAATTGGCTTCAAGTGAACTTTAAAAATTTCTTTCCGTTCACGCAAGTCAGGTAAATCAACATAAATCTGGCGATCAAATCGCCCAGCACGCATCAATGCCTTGTCCAATACATCGGCGCGGTTGGTTGCCGCAATTACGATAACATTGGTATTGGTGCCAAATCCATCCATTTCGGTAAGCAACTGGTTGAGCGTGTTTTCTCGTTCATCATTAGAGCCGGTGATGTTGTTTTTTCCTCTGGAACGTCCAATGGCATCAATTTCATCAATAAAAATAATGGCGGGCGATTTTTCTTTTGCCTGTTTAAATAAGTCACGTACACGTGATGCACCAACCCCGACAAACATCTCGACAAAGTCAGAGCCAGAGAGTGAAAAGAAAGGTACCTTTGCTTCACCAGCAACTGCCTTAGCGAGTAAGGTTTTTCCTGTACCGGGAGGCCCTACAAGTAAGGCTCCCTTTGGAATTTTACCACCAAGCACGGTGTATTTTGTGGGGTTTTTTAAAAAGTCAACGATCTCTTGAACTTCTTCTTTAGCACCTTCCAGCCCAGCAACATCTTTAAAGGTAACTTTAACATCCGTTTTTTCGTCAAATAGCTTTGCTTTTGATTTTCCTATATTGAAAATTTGTGCGCCACCACCACCAGCACCGCCACCTGACATCCGCCGCATGATAAACAGCCAAATAGCGATGATCAGAATTAAAGGCAAAAAGCTAATAAGCACATCAAGCCAACGACTTTCAACAGTCTTAAAATCATAAGCAAAATCAATGTTGTTGTTTTTGGCCGCTTCCAACTTATTCTGAAAAATCTCTAGGTTACCCACTTCAAATTGGTAGTGTGGTCCTTTGTCATTGGTTCTGCCCAGCAGATCTTGACTAACCGCATTTTTGTGTTTGGTTTCTGATAGTGCTTTTTGGGTGAGTGTCACCTGAGCCGTTTTTTTGTTGATAATGGTAACTTCGCTGACCTCGCCGTCATTTAAATACCGCTCAAAGGTTGAGATGGTAATATTTTGGTTATCACCCAGGCTTTTTCCACCCCCAAAAAAGGACATTCCTATAAAGAAAAGGGCAATAGATCCGTATAGCCAATATGGATTTAGGATGGGTTTTTTGGGTTGTTTTTTTTCGTTTTTAGACATAGCTAGTATTTAGATTCTATAAGGGTTTGCTTGGCATCTCCCCACAAAGATTCGATATCGTAATGTTCGCGTGTGTGCTTTTGAAATATATGCACAACCACATCAACAAAGTCCATAAGTATCCACTCGCCCGTATCCATACCTTCAATGTGCCATGGTTTTTCGTGAATGGCCTTGCTGACAATTTTTTGTACCGAATTGGAAATGGCGCGTACCTGCGTATTAGACCCACCTGTGCACACCACAAAATACTGGCACACATTATTTTCTATTTCACGTAAATCCAAAATGTTGATATCCTCGCCTTTAACTTCTTCTACACCAGCAATGATGTGCGTTAATAATGTGTCGGTATTCGTTTTTTTTGTCATGCAAATCTTATGATTGTAAAAGTAATTGTTATTTATGTAATTACTTTACAAAACATGTAGTTTTGTTTATGCTATTTATCAAACTTAGTGCCATTGCGTCCACCAACAGCTTTTTAAAAGAATGGGTGCAGCAAACCAAAGACTATGATGCAGTGGGTGTTTGGACAGAACATCAAACCAAAGGTCGCGGAAGAAGAGACACGACTTGGCACGCTGCCAAGGGATTAAACCTGACGGGATCGGTATATCTGGCTGCTTCATTGCTGCATCACGATCATACGTTTACACTTAATGAACAGGCATGTGTGGCGGTTTACAACACGCTAAAAGAATACAAAATCCCCGCATTGAGCATAAAGTGGCCGAACGACATTTTGTCAGGGAATAAGAAACTCGGCGGTATTTTGGTGGAGCCGATACTCCGTGGCACCGATGTACAAGGTGTTGTCATTGGGTGTGGCATCAATGTCAATCAACGCTCTTTTCCCGATTTGCCATGTGCCACCTCCATGGCGATGCTCTTGAATGATCGCTTTTCTGTTGAGGCTATGTTTGAGACCTTGGCGAAGAACATCAAGGCACAATTGTCTTCGGGAGTTGACGTGCATAAAACCTATATGGATGTTCTTTTTGGGAGAAAAAGACCCTTGGATTTTTTACGTCCAGATGGAGCCGCATTTTCTGCGACCATTACAGATGTTTCGCCTTCAGGAAGACTTATCTTAACCCATAGTGATGGAACCGTTGCCACGTTTGACGAGCAAGAAGTGATTTTTAAAGTTGCTTCAAATTGCCAATAAGCGCTTCCAAAAATTGGGTCAGTGGTTTTTTGACCATCATCTGCATCATGGGATTAAGGGCGCCTTCAAAAACGAGTTGCACTTGAGTTTGCCCTGAATCTTGAGCGAAATTGGCAAAAAGCTCAAAGGGAATATTGCCGCTATCTGCCGCTAGCACTATTTGGCTCACAGGAGTTTTTCGGGCTAATTTTAACGAAATGGCGGGCATACCACCTAGTTTAAAACTAAAATGCGCTTCGTCTGTAAGACGAAAACTTGCTTCTTCGGGCATCAAACGTTCGTAGGTGCTTGCTTTGCTAAGCTGATTAAAAACGTCCTCGATGGGTTTGTTCACAAGGGCAATACTACTTTCCAGTGTCATTTAGATGTTTTTTGGTGTCCAAAGATCAGGTGCTTTGCGCCATTTTTTTAGCACATCTTCATCCTCATCTTGAATATAGTGTGTGGCCACAGCCGTTTCAATTAGCGTATCATAACCACAAAGTGTGGTCAACGAAACATCGGCTTGGTGCATGTTTTTTTCGGCAATATCGAATTCATAACTAAAGACAGCTACCATGCCTAGCACTTCGACCTCCGCCTTGCGCAGGGCATCCACCGCCAACAGGCTGCTTTTGCCGGTACTGATTAAATCCTCGACAACTACTGTGGGTGCTGCTGGGTCGTAATGTCCTTCGATTTGATTTTGACGACCATGTTTTTTGGCTTCTGGACGCACATACATAAACGGTAGGTCTAATGCCTCTGCCACCAACATACCCATGCCTATTGCTCCAGTTGCCACGCCAGCAATGGCTTTTGCTTGTGGATATTTAGAGTTGATTTCTGCCGCCATGGCATCGCGAAGAAAACGTCGAATTTCGGGATAGGAAAGCGAAATACGGTTGTCGCAATAGATAGGAGACTTCCAACCACTAGCCCATGTAAACGGATTTTTTGGTTCGAGCTTAATTGCTTTAATTTGTAATAGGTATTCTGCTATTTTTTGAGCGGTTGAGGATGTATCAGGCATAACGCAAATGTATAAAGTTTTTGTTAATCACAAGGAGATTATCCTTACCGCAATTCCGCCAACTTCTGGCAAGCATAAGGTGTTGCCTTTAGCGGAAACTTCTTTTGCTGACATCCTCAAAGTTTTTAAAACCACAAAGGTTAAAAAGCTTTATTTGGTGCATCACGACCCCGATAGCCTAATGCATCTTTTTAAGCAAAAAATTAAGGTAACCGTTGCAGGTGGCGGTGTGGTTCGGAATCACAAAAACGAATTGCTTTTTATTTTTAGAAAGAAAAAATGGGATTTACCTAAAGGGAGAATAGAGAAAAACG
>JAURDG010000173.1 GCA_030828025.1 Flavobacteriaceae bacterium
AAATAAAATACTCGGCTACCGAAACGCCCAACACTCCCGACTGATAAGCACCGCAGGTATTCCAAGGCACTAAAACAGATGTTACTGTCCCTGAATCTTCTAGCGTTCGGCTTAGATTTTCGGGGGCAAGCCCACGATCTTTATAGGCTTTGGCAAACATTTTTCCAGGCACGACAATTGACAAATATTGGTCGGAAGCCGTAATGTTTATCGCCAAACAAGAAACCACCGTACTGGCAAACAATTGAAAGGTAGATTCAGCCCATCTTAGTAAAGCTGCGCTTATGGTTTTTAAGGCACCGATGGCATCCATCACACCACCAAAAACCATGGCGCAAATAATCAACCAAATGGTGCCCAACATTCCAGCCATACCTCCCGACTGGAATAGCTCGTTGAGCTTTTCGTTGCTTGTTTCAATCGAAGTAGAAACGGTTATCGTATTCATCAATGCTTGGTATCCAGAAGTAAGACTAAGTTCCGCAACACCAGCAAGATCGGTCAGTAAAGGCCGTTGAAAAATTAGTGCGAATACAGCACCCAAAAGTGTTCCAATAAGTAATGCAACTAAGGGCGGTGTCTTGCGCACAATCAGCACCACAACAAGAATAGGTAAAATAAACAACATGGGACATATACTAAATCGCTCCTTGATGGCTGACAGCATGGGTGCTATATCAGCATCCGCTGTGGTGTCTTGCGTAAACCCAATAATAGTAAACACGACTAAGGTTACGAGAATCGTGGGTACGGTCGTGAGGGTCATGTATCGAATATGCGAAAACAACTCACCGCCTGCCATGGCAGGGGCAAGGTTGGTTGTATCGCTCAAGGGTGATAATTTGTCGCCAAAATACGCCCCCGAAATAACCGCACCAGCAATCATCCCCACGGGAAGTCCCATGGCTTTGCCAATACCGACAAGCGCAATACCTACAGTTGCCGAGGTCGTCCAACTGCTTCCTGTTGCTACAGATATCAACGCACAAATAATGATGCAGGCTGCCAAAAAATAGGTTGGATGTAAAATTTGTAAGCCGTAATAAATCATGGCAGGAATAACACCACTAACCAACCAAGTACCTGCCAAGGCACCTACGAGCAGCAGTATGAGGATTGCTCCAGTAACCGATTTTAGATTATCGGCTACTTTTTCGAGCATGTGGTGGTACGAAATGTTGTTGCTAAAGCCGACAAGTGCCGCCACGGCTCCACCTAAAAGTAAGATAAACTGGTTGGAGCCAGCCAAAGCTTTATCGCCAAAGACACTTACGTTTAGCGACAAAAGAAGTACCAAAATAAGTACGGGAACTAGGGCTGCGCCGAGCGAAAGGGTAGGTTTTGTGTGTTGCATCGATTAGAAATTTAGCGGTTTATTCTTATGCTCTAGCAAGATACTCTTTTGCTGTGAATACTGGAATTTTAGCGTTTTTGAAATCTTTTTTATTACAGGTAATAATGACATCAATTGTGTTTTCGAGTGCGGAATAGTACTGGATTCCGTCTTCGAAATCAGCAAAAGTACTGTCACTTAACGCTAGCTCAATCAGTTTATCGTCCAAGGGGAGGATTTCGACTAAAACTTTAAATTTTCTTAAAATTTTGCGTGCCTCCTTTTCAGATTTCTGTTTGGATAAAACATAATGGGTGTTGGCAAAAGTCAACGAAGAAATGGTTAACGTGAGTTTGTTTTTATCGGAAAGCGAAAAAAGTGCCGCCGCCGACGTATAAAAATCCCCTCGCATCGCCAAAAGGTCAATCACAATGTTTGTGTCAATGAGTACCCGATTCATGCGTATTTTGCTGTCAAGAAATCTCCGTAGGCTTGTTTTGCATCGAAGTCAGTGGGCACGTCAATGACACCACTGAGACTTTTTACCAAAGGAGTGATTTCAGTTGTATCGGATGTGTCTTTTGTGAGATTTGCCAAATAAGATTCAATCAATTTTGACAAACTGGTATTGTTTGATTTTGCATACACTTTGGCATCGTCAATCACTCCTTGATTCAAACTTAAAGTCAATTTTTTGTCCATGACATTTGATTTACGTGTAAAATTAAAAATATTTTACGTAATAGCAAATCACAGCTATGATGTAACAGCAATAAGGTTTTACAACAATTTTGTGAGGAATATGACATTATGTTGCCAGAAATGCTCTGTTCCTTGTACCTTTGTACTACTAAATCAAACGACAAATGAATCAATTTGATGTAGCCATCATTGGCTCGGGTCCCGGAGGATATGTTGCTGCTATTCGTTGTGCGCAACTTGGCATGAAAACGGTAGTCATTGAAAAAGAACCCACCTTGGGTGGTACCTGCCTTAATGTGGGCTGTATTCCTTCAAAATCCTTGTTGGATTCGTCGCACCACTACGAAACGGCGGTTAAAGATTTTAAAACCCACGGCATTGACGTTGAGGGCACGCTTGCGGTGAATTTCCCACAAATGATTGCTCGCAAACGTGAGGTAGTGTCCACTACGGTAAAAGGCATTGATTTTTTGATGGACAAAAACAAGATTACCGTACTGCGGGGTTTGGGTTCGTTTGAAGATGCGACACATATTAAGATTACAGGTGAAGATGCGCAGACCATTGAGGCAAAATACACCATCATTGCCACGGGTTCTACGCCGGTAAGTTTGCCGTTTATCAACCTAGACAAAGAACGTATTATCACTTCAACCGAAGCCTTGGAGCTTAGCGAAATCCCAAAACACTTGGTGGTGATTGGCGGTGGTGTTATCGGCTTAGAATTGGGACAGGTATATCGCAGATTGGGTGCTGAAGTCAGCGTGATTGAATACGCCGACCGCATCAGCCCGGTGTTGGATGCTGCACTTTCCAAAGAGCTGATGAAAGTGATGAAAAAACAAGGGGTGAAATTTTACCTTTCGCACCAAGTAACTGCCGTGGAGCGCAAAGGCGATACGGTAACCGTAACGGCAAACGACAAAAAAGGCGCAGCGCAAACCTTTGCAGGGGATTATTGTTTGGTCTCTGTAGGCAGAAAACCCTACACCAACGGACTTAACGCCGAAGCTGCGGGCGTAACGCTAAACGACCGCGGACAGGTTGAAGTAAACGACCAATTGCAAACCACAGCCCATAACATTTACGCCATTGGCGATGTGGTGCGTGGTGCCATGTTGGCGCATAAAGCCGAAGAAGAAGGGGTGTTGGTTGCTGAATTTTTAGCAGGGCAAAAGCCGCATATCGATTATAACCTGATTCCGAATGTGATTTACACTTGGCCCGAAGTGGCTGCTGTGGGAAAAACAGAGGAGGAGCTAAAGGCTGCGAATATCCCGCACAAAAAAGGGCAGTTTCCCATGCGTGC
>JAURDG010000047.1 GCA_030828025.1 Flavobacteriaceae bacterium
TCAGAGCGTGTGCAGCAAGAATTAGGCGAAGTGCTGTCTTTTGTTGAAGAGTCCCTTTCCGGAATTCCAATTATCCAAATTTTTACGGCCGAAACAGCCTTTAAAAAGAAGTTTTTACACATCACAAAGCGTTTGTTTTCGTTTGCCAATAAACTGGCGCATCGTCAAAACTTAGCTAGCCCCATGAGTGAGTTTTTAGGCATTGTTGTGATCGGAGTTATTTTATACATCGGAGGAAATTTAGTACTGGTAGAAAAATCATTAACTGGGGCTGCCTTTATTGCCTATATGGGCTTGGCATACGGCGTACTCACGCCCGCAAAGGGCATGAGTAAGGCGATGTATAGCGTTCGAAAAGGGAATGCTGCAGCGCAGCGTATTATGGAATATCTTTTTCATAAGTCCGATATTCAATCGCCTAAAAAGCCGCAAAAACTTCCAGCATTTACCAAAGAGATTTCATTCAATAACATCGAATTTAGTTACGAAGAAGAAAAAGTAATCCAAGGGCTTAGCCTCACGATACCAAAAGGAACTTCTGTGGCTTTGGTAGGTTCTTCTGGTAGCGGAAAAACAACGCTTGCCAATTTATTGGCACGTTTTTATGACCCACAAAAAGGAAGTATCACCATTGACGGTGTAGCTGTAAACCAAGTGGACTTAGAACAACTGCGAACCATGTTTGGCTACGTAACACAAGATGCCATAATGTTTCACGATTCGGTTAAAAACAATTTACTAACAGCACGTCCAGAAGCTACCGAAGAAGATTTGGATGAAGCATTGCGAATTGCCAATGCTGCCACCTTTGTTGCTGAACTACCGTTAGGAATAGATACTGTTATAGGCGATTCTGGAAACAAACTTTCTGGAGGACAAAAACAACGCCTTGCCATCGCAAGAGCCGTTCTTAAAGATCCACCCGTTATGATTTTGGACGAAGCGACATCAGCACTCGATACCGAATCTGAAAAGCTAGTACAAGATGCGTTACAAAAAATGATGCAAAACCGAACTTCGCTTATCATCGCCCATAGGCTATCCACCATAAAAAGTGTTGACGAAATTGTTGTACTCGAAAAAGGAAAAATTGTAGAGCGTGGTACACACGAATCCCTAATGGCTCAAAACGGGATGTACAAAAAATTAATTGAGCTTCAATCATTCAATTAGCAGCATGCGGTTACATAAAAACCTTGTATTGGCGGTAATTAACGGCCTTAACCAAATTTTTAACGAAGAAAAATATGCGGATAAAGTTGTTGCGCAACTGCTTAAAATAGACAAGCGTTGGGGCAGCCGTGACAGAGGTTTTGTTGCCGAAACAACATACGATATAGTTCGTTGGAAACGCCTTTACGCTGCCATCGCCGAAGTGCAGGAGCCATTTAATCGTTCGGATTTGTGGCGCATCATTGCTGTGTGGGCAACATTACGTGGATATCCACTTCCCGATTGGAATGCCTTTAAGGAAACACCCACAAGACGCATCAAAGGCAAATTTGAAGCCCTTAGAAAAGAGCGGAAATATCGCGAGTCTGTACCCGATTGGATGGATGAGCTTGCAGCTGCAGCCTTGGGAGAAGAAAAATGGGAAAAAGAGCTAAAAGCCTTAAACACGCTTGCGCCTGTTGTTTTGCGTGCCAATGCACTTAAAACAGTACCCAAATTACTTCGAAATGCACTTCTCGAAGAAAAAATAACCACGCAATACGCAACGAAATACCCTGACGCACTCGTGCTAAACGAGCGCAGCAATGTATTTGCCACCTCCGCTTTTGAAAAAGGACTTTTTGAAGTGCAAGACGCTGCTTCGCAATGTGTGGCACCATTTAGCCAAGCAACTCCAGGCATGCGAATCATTGACGCTTGTGCAGGAGCCGGCGGAAAGACCTTACACCTAGCAGCCCTCATGCAAAACAAGGGGCAACTGATTGCTCTTGACATTCATCAATACAAACTAAACGAACTAAAACGAAGATCCAAAAGAGCTGGTGCACACAACATTGAAACACGTTTGATTGACAACAATAAAGTAATCAAAAAGCTAAAGGAATCTGCCGATCGTGTGTTGATTGATGCACCTTGTAGCGGATTGGGCGTATTGCGCAGAAATCCAGATGCTAAATGGAAACTAAATCCTGAATTTATTGTACGAATAACGAAGGAACAACAAGCCATACTCACGCAGTATGCAACCATGGTCAAACCCACAGGAAAATTGATTTATGTAACCTGTTCTATCTTGCCGCAAGAAAACGAAGAGCAAGTCCAGCAATTTTTGCGTACCGAAATCGGGCAAGAATTTTCCCTTGAAGCACAACAGCATTTTTGGCCTTCAGAACAGGGTTTTGATGGCTTTTATATGGCGCGTTTGGCGCGCAATTAATTTTTGTTGATAAATAATTCGGTTTCGTTTACTTTTTACAGAGAAAAAATACACTTTTTACTTTTGGCTATGCTTATTTTTGTCTTTTAAGCTGGGCTTATGATTTGTTTTTTTGGTGACCCAAGTCATCATTTGTATGTAGTACAGAAAGAGCTTCCGCTTTCTGAGGATGATCAGGCAAAACTTGAATGGCTCTTTGGCGATCATCCATACCTTCGAAAATCATTTGTAGAAGCCAGCCTTGTTGGGCCGCGTATTAGTATGATTACCCCTTGGAGTACCAATGCCGTGGAAATCTGCCACAACATGGGCATCCACGACATCAGGCGCATCGAGCAGTTTGTAGCTGCCGACAAAGCCACCGAGGTTGATGCTATGGTGCATCAACGTTTTAAAGAAATTGATCAGCATATATTCGACTCAAAGCGAGTGCCAGAACCCATCAAAGCCATTCATGACATTGCTGCATACAACGAGCAAGAAGGCTTGTCGCTAAACAAGGACGAAGTGCAGTATCTAGAAGAGTTATCCAAACGGCTTAAACGACCACTTACCGACTCCGAAGTCTTTGGGTTTTCTCAGGTAAATTCGGAGCATTGCAGGCATAAGATTTTTAATGGGCAATTTGTTATTGACGGAAAAGAAAAGAAAAATTCGCTTTTTGAGCTCATAAAGAAAACATCCGAAAAAAACGGTGACAACCTAGTTTCGGCATATAAAGACAATGTAGCTTTTATCAAAGGACCAACATTGGTGCAATTTGCGCCACGCCGTGCTACACACGCAGATTTTTATACCAAAAATTCGTTTTTATCCGTCTTATCACTCAAAGCCGAAACGCACAACTTCCCCACAACGGTTGAACCTTTTAACGGAGCTGCAACGGGTTCTGGAGGAGAAATTCGCGATCGCTTGGCGGGTGGACAGGGTTCCATTCCATTGGCGGGTACGGCGGTCTATATGACGGCTTACCCAAGAACTGCTGTCGATCGTCCTTGGGAGCAACTTCCGGCACGCCCATGGCTGTATCAAAATCCAGAAGATATTCTTATAAAGGCTTCTAATGGAGCCTCCGACTTTGGAAATAAATTTGGACAGCCACTCATTGCGGGTTCATTGCTCACTTTTGAGCATCAGGAAAAGGAACAAACCATTGGCTATGACAAAGTAATCATGCTTGCAGGTGGTATCGGCTATGGAAAAGCCGACCAAAGCCTTAAGAAGACACCCAAAAAAGGCGATAAAATTGTCGTCATGGGTGGCGACAATTACCGCATTGGCATGGGTGGCGCTGCCGTATCTTCTGCAGATACTGGTGCTTTTGATTCTGGTATTGAATTAAATGCTGTACAACGCTCCAACCCAGAAATGCAAAAGCGGGTTGCCAACACCATTCGTGCCGCTGTTGAAGCAAAAAACAATCCAATCGTATCCATACACGATCACGGAGCAGGCGGGCACCTAAATTGCCTATCCGAACTTATCGAAGAGGTGGGCGGAACCATTGACCTTGATAAACTTCCTGTTGGTGACCAAACCTTATCTGCTAAAGAGATTATTGGAAATGAGTCTCAGGAGCGCATGGGGCTTATCACAGATGCCAAAGGGCTGGCGCAACTCAAGGAAATTGCTGCACGTGAGCGAGCACCCATATTTGAAGTTGGTGAAATAACCGAAAATCATCGATTTGAAATAACGGGAAAAAAAGAGGATCAATCTCCGATTGATCTTGCCCTGTCTGACTTTTTTGGCAAAACACCCAAGACATTTATGCACGACAGTACCAAGCAAACAGCCTATGCACCGATTAACAGCTCTGGGCTGTCGTTTGAAGAACGCGTGGCGTGGCTGTTGCAGCTGGAATCTGTAGCGAGTAAAGACTGGCTTACCAACAAAGTTGACCGCTGTGTTACAGGTCGCGTGGCGCAACAACAATGTGTTGGCCCACATCAACTTCCGTTGGCCAATTGCGGTGTCATGGCATTGGATTTTGAAGGCATTCACGGCATGGCTACTTCGATTGGTCATGCGCCATTAGTAGGGCTGATTGATGCTGGACGAGGTAGTAGAAACGCCATTGCTAAAGCATTGACGAACATCGTTTGGGCACCACTAAAAGACGGCTTGGCATCGGTTAGCCTTTCAGCAAATTGGATGTGGGCATGCAACAATCCCGGAGAAGATGCTCGTTTATACGAAGCTGTGGAAGCCTGCTCCTCTTTTGCTATTGAACTAGGCATCAATATCCCGACGGGTAAAGATTCGCTTTCAATGAAGCAGAAGTATCCGAATCAAGAAGTTATTGCGCCGGGAACAGTCATCATCTCTGCTGCAGCGCACTGCCATGATGTGCGTAAAATAGTAACGCCAGTACTTCAAAAGGACGGTGGCGATTTATACCTTATTGATTTATCGGACGGAGCATGTGCGCTTGGTGGTGCTGCTTATGCGCAATTGAATCGAGCGATTGGTACCGAAGCACCTGATGTGGCAGTAGCAACATATTTTAAGCACGTCTTTGACAGCATTCAAAAGGAAATCACAAAAGGAACTATTGCTGCTGGGCACGATATTGGTGCAGGTGGGTTGATTACTTCGCTACTTGAATTGTGTTTTGCCGATGACCACATTGGACTTGATATCAACATCACAAACAAAAAGGTGGATGCAACTACATTTTTACTTTCCGAACAGGTCGGTTTGCTTATTCAAACAAAAGCCGATGTTGCCAAAAAATTAAAAGATAAAAGGATCAACATCCATAAATTAGGTACGATTGCCCAAACCTCATCACTAACCATAAACGCAGAAAACGAACAATATCAATTCGATATTCCCACCTATAGAAAACATTGGTTTAAAAGCGCATATCTGCTCGATAGAAAGCAAAGTGGCGAAGTAAAGGCAAAGGAACGTTTTGACAACTTTGATAAGACACCACTAAGCTATAAGTTTCCAGCCAACTTTGACGGTAAACTAAAAGCCATCCCTAACAAAAAAATCAAGGCTGCAGTGCTGCGTGAAAAAGGAAGTAATTCGGAGCGTGAGATGGCGTATATGATGCACTTGGCTGGATTTGAGGTTAAAGACATTCACATGACCGACCTTACTTCTGGACGAGAAGACCTCAGTGATATCCATCTTCTTGTGGCTGTTGGTGGATTTTCAAACTCCGATGTGTTGGGCTCTGCAAAAGGTTGGGCTGGTACGATTAAATACAACGAAAAGGCACGACAAGCCATCGAAAAATTCTTTAAGCGACCCGATACACTTAGTTTAGGTGTGTGCAACGGTTGCCAGTTGTTTGTTGCGCTTGGATTGTTGTTACCCGATCACAAGGAGCAACCACGTATGGAGCACAACGACTCTGGAAAATTTGAGTGTGTCTTTACAGATGTGATCATCCAAGACTCGCCAGCCATAATGTTGCAGCAACTTCAGGGTAGCAGGTTGGGTATCTGGGCAGCGCACGGCGAAGGAAAGTTTGTTTTCCCAAAAAGTGAAGAAAACTATGCCATCGCCGCTAAATATGCGCATCATGCATATCCAGCAAACCCCAACGGTTCAGCCTTTGACACCGCCATGCTAAGCAGTAACGACGGAAGACATTTGGTTATGATGCCACACTTGGAGCGCGCTATTTTCCCTTGGAATTGGGGGCACTACCCCACCGATCGTACTGACGATGTTAGTCCTTGGATATTGGCCTTTGAGGATGCCTTTAATTGGATTTCGAGTAGGTAAAATCAAAAAAAAGTCGTTTTTTTGATCAAGTGTCAACACACGATCAAAAAATATTAAGATGACAACACCCAAAAGACTTTTTGATTTTATTGATATCATGGCAAAGCACCGCTCGCTAGATAATGCGGTAAATGCTAAAGTTGGTGGGGCGTGGGTAGGATTATCCACTAGAGAAGTTAAAGAACAAGGCGATAACTGTAGTGCGGGGCTGCTTGATTTGGGCGTTGCTGCAGGGGACAAAATCGCCATGATTTCCTCAACAAACCGCACCGAATGGGTGCTCGCCGATTTTGGTATGTCGCAACTTGGTGCCATCAATATTCCAATTTATCCGACCATTTCATCCGAAGATTATGCGTATATCTTAAACCATGCCGAAGCCAGCTATTGCTTTGTTTCAGATCAAGAGGTTTTAGCTAAAGTGCGTGCCATTGAAGCCCAATGCCCAAACCTAAAAGGGGTATATAGCTTTGATAATATTGAAGGTTGTAATCCATTTAATTCACTCCTTTTAAACAAACCAACAAAAGCACAAGACGAGGAAATCGAACGCCGTAAAGCCGCCATAAACGCAGAAGATTTGGCAACCATCATTTACACTTCGGGCACTACAGGAAAACCCAAAGGTGTGATGCTCAGCCATAAGAATATTGTAAGTAATGTGATTGCCAGCCAAGAACGCCTCCCGTTGACTTACGGCGAAGCAAAATCCTTAAGTTTTTTACCGCTTTGCCACATTTATGAGCGCATGCTTCTGTACTTGTATGTCTATTCTGGAACACGGATTTATTTTGCTGAATCGCTCGAAACTATCGGAGATAACCTCAAAGAAGTTAAGCCGATTGTCATGACGGCAGTGCCTCGACTTTTGGAAAAATTATACGATAAAATCTATGCTAAAGGCGCCGAATTATCTGGCCTCAAACAAAAGCTGTTTTATTGGGCGGTAAACTTAGGGCTACGCTACGAGCCGTACGGGCAAAACGGCTGGTGGTATGAGGTGCAACTCAAAGTGGCACGTAAACTTATTTTTAGCAAGTGGAAAGAAGCCTTGGGTGGAAACTTAGAACTTATCGCCTCGGGAAGTGCAGCTTTGCAACCCAGATTGGCTCGCGTTTTTACCGCCGCAGGTATGGTCGTTGCCGAAGGCTACGGACTGACCGAAACCTCTCCTGTAATTTCTGTAAATGATTTACGCAAAGGTAAAATGCGCATTGGAACTGTGGGGCAAGTGATCAGCGGTGTGGAAGTCAAAATTGCCGAAGACGGAGAGATTTTGTGCAAAGGGCCAAACGTGATGATGGGGTATTATAAAGATGAAGAAAAAACCAATGAAGTGCTTAAAAATGGGTATTTCCATACAGGAGATATTGGGCATATTGACGACGATGGTTTTTTGAAAATTACCGACCGAAAAAAGGAAATGTTTAAAACTTCTGGAGGTAAATACATTGCGCCTCAAGTGATTGAAAATGCCATGAAACAATCAATTTTTATCGATCAAATCATTGTTATTGGCGAAAACAAAAAATTCCCTGCTGCTTTGGTGCAACTCAATTACGATTCCGTAAAAGCTTGGGCAATGGCGCAAAAGCTAGCACTTCCCAAAGAACAGGCTTTATGGAGTGAGAATGATGAAGTCAACAAAAAAGTTTATGACGAAATAACCCACATAAATGAACGCTTTGGTAAATGGGAAAAAATTAAAGAAATGCGCATCACTCCTGATGTATGGTCTGTTGAAGGTGGCGAACTTACACCTACCATGAAATTAAAGCGAAAAGTACTGAAAGAAAAGTACAGCACGCTCATTGAATCTATATACGCCTCCTAAAAAAAAATACTATGCGTGCATAGTATTTTTTTATATATTTGAGGTATGCAAGTAACTACATCATACCCAACAATAGATGCCCTCTATCGAGCAACATGGCAAGCCATTGCCAAAATGTATAACGAGGAAGCATCTAAATACGATACCACTATGGCTACGGGTTTGGCACTACTCTCAATAGATCCTGTTATTGGAACGCCTTCAACAGCAATTGGGCCAAAAATGGGTATGGAAGCTACGAGCCTGTCAAGAACACTAAAAACTCTCGAAGACAAAGGCTTAATTGTTCGTGAACCTAACCCAGAAGACGGTAGAAGCGTGCTATTAAAACTTACTGAAGAAGGGCTTAGTAAACGAGATTTGTCAAAATCTTTAGTGTTGGAATTCAATACACAAATATCCAACACCATCGACAGTAAAAAACTTGATGCATTCAGAGAAGTATCTGAAGCTATTATTGAACTCATTCAATCAAAAAATATTTATCAATAACCTACTCATGAAAAGAAGAATTAAAAAAGTTGCCGTGCTGGGTTCAGGAATCATGGGCTCCGGAATTGCCTGTCACTTTGCCAATATTGGCGTTGAGGTGTTGCTGCTGGACATTGTTCCCAAAGAGCCAAATGCTGCAGAACAAGCTAAAGGGCTGGATACCAAACATCCTGCAGTACGCAACCGTATCGTCAACACCAACCTCGACAATGCCATAAAAAGCAAGCCAGCACCTCTCTATCA
>JAURDG010000232.1 GCA_030828025.1 Flavobacteriaceae bacterium
AAGACGTGAATGAACCCTCAGGACGTGCCATTGGCAATGTGCATCTGGACGCGTATCAATAGCATATTTTTTCACACAAAATGTTGATAACTTGACAAATCAAAAGATTCACTTTCTCTGACAAGTGGGGCTTTTACTTTAAATTTGTAAGAATAGCTTTTTATCTAATTTTTTATGAGCGATCAGCCAAACCAAAATTATTCAGCAGACAGTATTCAGGCATTAGAAGGTATGGAGCATGTGCGCATGCGCCCATCGATGTATATTGGTGATGTAGGAGTACGTGGTTTACACCATTTGGTGTACGAAGTAGTAGATAATTCCATTGACGAAGCCCTCGCGGGACACTGTGATTTAATCACTGTTCAAATCAACGAAGACAACTCCATTACCGTTGAAGATAACGGACGTGGAATTCCAGTTGGTATGCACAAAAAAGAGGGCGTTTCTGCGCTGGAAGTGGTCATGACCAAGATTGGTGCCGGAGGTAAATTTGACAAAGATTCTTACAAGGTTTCTGGAGGCTTGCACGGCGTTGGTGTTTCTTGTGTTAACGCCTTGTCGGATCACCTAAAAGCTACCGTGTATCTTGAAGGTAAAATTTGGGAACAAGAATACGAACGTGGAAAGGCGTTGTATCCGGTAAAAAGTGTGGGTGATACCGACAAAAATGGCACGATTGTAACCTTTATTCCTGACCGTTCAATTTTTACCCAAACAATCGAATACAACTACGAAACCCTTGCCAGCAGAATGCGCGAATTAGCATTTTTAAATAAAGGAATAAAAATTCAACTAACTGACCACCGTAAAAAAGATGAAAACGGCGAATCGGTTGGCGAGTTGTTTCATTCCGAAGAAGGACTTAAAGAGTTTATTCGCTTTTTGGATGCAAACCGCGAACCCATCACGGCCGATGTGATTGCTATGGAAGGTGAAAAGAACGAGATTCCTGTAGAAGTAGCGATGGTGTACAATACTTCGTTTACAGAGAATTTGCATTCTTATGTCAACAACATCAACACCCACGAAGGCGGAACACACCTTTCTGGATTTAGACGTGGGCTAACCACAACACTAAAAAAATATGCCGACGCTTCTGGCATGTTGGATAAGTTAAAATTTGAAATCTCTGGAGACGATTTCCGAGAGGGGCTTACCGCCATCGTTTCGGTTAAAGTAGCAGAGCCTCAATTTGAAGGGCAAACCAAAACCAAATTGGGTAATCGTGAGGTTAGTGCTGCTGTTTCGCAGGCCGTTTCCGAAATGCTAGAAAATTATTTGGAAGAACATCCTAATGATGCTAAGTCCATCGTGCAAAAGGTTATTTTGGCAGCACAAGCCCGCCATGCGGCACGCAAAGCCCGTGAAATGGTGCAACGCAAAACAGTCATGAGTGGCGGCGGACTTCCTGGCAAACTGTCAGATTGTTCAGAGCAGGATCCCACTTTGTGTGAAGTGTTCTTGGTTGAGGGTGATTCGGCAGGCGGAACCGCCAAACAAGGGCGTGACCGTAATTTTCAGGCTATTCTTCCACTTCGTGGTAAAATTCTCAATGTAGAAAAAGCCATGCAGCATAAGGTGTTTGAAAATGAGGAAATCCGAAACATATACACGGCACTTGGTGTTACTATTGGAACTGAAGAAGATGCGAAAGCCCTTAACCTAGAAAAACTCCGCTACCACAAGGTGGTTATTATGTGTGATGCCGATGTTGATGGAAGCCATATTTCTACTCTAATATTGACGTTCTTTTTCCGTTACATGCGGGAGCTTATCGAGAACGGCTATGTATATATTGCCACACCACCGCTGTATTTGGTCAAAAAAGGCAGCAAAAAGCAATATGCTTGGGACGATGACCAGCGTGACAGGCTATTGCAAGATTATGGGCAAGGCGCATCCGTACAACGCTATAAAGGTTTAGGAGAAATGAATGCCGAGCAGCTTTGGGACACCACCATGAATCCCGAGTTTAGAACTTTGCGCCAGGTCACCATTGAAAATGGCGGTGAAGCAGATCGTGTATTTTCCATGCTAATGGGTGATGAAGTGCCACCAAGACGTGAGTTTATTGAGAAAAATGCGATTTACGCAAATATTGATGCCTAATTTTTTTCGTATTATCGTGCATAACGTATTTTTGCTAACCAAAATTAA
>JAURDG010000026.1 GCA_030828025.1 Flavobacteriaceae bacterium
ATTTTTCCAAAGAAGTAGGCGGAGTGCATCGTGTTATTGTTGATAATGAAAAAGAACTCCTAGCGCATACCGTGATTATCTCTACGGGGGCAACGGCAAAGTATTTGGGGCTGCCTAGCGAGCAAAGGCTCCGTGGCGGTGGTGTTTCTGCCTGTGCTGTTTGTGACGGCTTTTTTTATAAAGGTCAAGAAGTGGCTATTGTTGGTGGTGGTGATACCGCCGCCGAGGAGGCTACTTATTTGGCGAATATTTGTTCCAAAGTGACCATGCTTGTACGTAAAGACCGCATGCGTGCTTCTAAGGCGATGCAACATCGGGTTACTTCTACGCCCAATATCGATTTGCGCTACAACACCGAAATTGACGAGGTGCTCGGCGAACAAGTTGTTGAGGGTTTACGTATGGTAAATAACCAAACTGGAGAGAAGGAAGAAATATCCATTACAGGACTTTTTATTGCCATTGGGCATAAGCCCAATACCGACATCTTTAAGGGGCAACTTGATATGGACGAGGATGGCTACTTGATTACCAAAGGTAAATCGACCAAGACCAATATTCCAGGTGTATTTGCTTCTGGTGACGTTCAAGATAAGGAATATCGCCAGGCTGTTACTGCAGCAGGAACGGGCTGTATGGCAGCATTAGATGCGGAGCGGTATTTGGCTGAAGTAGCCAGTGCTACATAACCATTGACACAAAGGACATGACAACGGCAATGGTCGCCAAAATGGATAACATCCAAACGCCTAAAGCGAGTTGTACTATTTTTTGACTGCCTTTTTTTGAGCTTCCCAAGAGACTTTTTCCTAAAATAGCCGTAAAAACAAAAGGTATTCCGACCAAAAAAAGTATAGGAATACCTGCTAGCCATAACGGAAAACCCCAGTATTGAATTGCCATAAACTCATTTGATAGCGCGAAACTAAAGTCAAAAATGTCGGCCAAGCCAATAGAAAAAAGCCCAACAGTTAACGAAAAAATGACGATAATAGAAACAAGTATTAACACCACACCTATGAGCTTGCCCAAGACCTTTAGGAAGTTGCGTAAAAAGCCAGCAAAAAGCATGGCAAATCGGTGAAGTCCATTTTTTGCTTTTTTAGTAGCCGCTTCATAATCAACGTCTTTTATCCTGTCGGTTACGTCATGAACGCCTTCTTTGAATTTTTTTTCAAGACTCGAAATGTTTATGGGTTCTCCTTTCATTAGCAGTTTTTCAGTGGCTGTCTTTGCAGGCGAAACAAATATCCAAAAGGCAAAGTAAATGACGATAAATCCGCCCCACGAAAAAATGGCGAGCAGCAACCAAATCAAGCGAACCCATGAAACTTGTAGTCCCAAATAATGTGCTAAACCAGCAGCGACACCTCCAAGCATAGTGTCGTCTGGATCCCTAAAAAACTTGCGTTCTTTCTTTTTTTCTTTTTTGACATCCTCTTCTGTTTCTTCGTCGTAAAGTTGATAATCTTTCGGCTGCCCCATAGTTTCGATTACATACGACACCTCCTCAACTCCGACCACTTGACGTTGATGGGCTAACTTTTCAGTAAAAAGCTCGGCTATTCTATTTTCAATATCCGAAATCAGTTCTTCCTTGATTGTTGATTTTTTAAAATACGTAGCAATTTCGTCTAGGTACTTTTTTAGTATGCTGTAAGCATTGTCGTCCACATAAAACAACTGACCCGCTAGATTAATGTTGATGGCTTTATTCATGGTAGTATTGGCTTAAGATTTTGTTAGATTTGAGACAGCGCTGTTTAAGTCATCCCAGCTTTTGGTTAATTCACTTAAAAAAACATCGCCTTTTTTTGTGAGGAAATAATATTTCCTAGGTGGCCCACTTGTGGATTCTTCCCATTGATAACCTAAAAGCTCTGCGCTTCGTAGCCGGGCGAGAAGCGGATAAAGTGTGCCTTCGACCACTATCAATTTCACTTTTTTTAAATGATTAATGATTTCGGTCGCATACTTGCGCTCGTCCTTGATCGATGCTAGAATGCACAACTCAAGTACGCCTTTTCGCATTTGTGCTTTTGCGTTGTCTAGTTTCATAAGACAAATGTATAAAAAGGTAACTTGTTATGCAAAGTACTAAAAATTATTTTTCTTATTTTTGATTTATGACCATTACACCAAGAGCAATAAATCGGTTTTGTTTCTTTAAACTTCCAGCAGCTTATTTTGCCGGAGTTCGTGTGACCAGTATAGGAAATGGAGCGTGCACTGTTGCTGTTCGCCTAAAGTGGATGAATCAAAATCCATTTAAGTCAATGTTTTGGGCTGTACAAGGCATGGCTGCAGAGCTGAGTACCGGAGCCTTAATCATGGCGGCATTACATCAATCAGGCATCAAAGCGTCCATGTTGCTCATCGAAAACAAGGCTACGTTCGCTAAAAAGGCGGTTGGTAAAATTACCTTTAGTTGCACGCAAGAGAAACAAATCAATGAAGTAATCGCAAAAACCCGTATGAATGGGCCGCAACAGATTTGGTTATATGCCGCTGGAGTTGATGCCGCAGGCGACGAGGTTTCTTCTTTTGCTTTTTTGTGGTCGATTAAGGCAAAAAATTAACATTTCTTCAACACTTTTCTACCTTGGTTCCTTGTTATATTAGTATCCAAACAACTAACCATGGCACCAAAACCAAATGTTTCGTATTTTAAATTTGTGCTGACCAAAGTTTATGGTTATCCTGCTTTATTTGAAAAAGAAATGAAAAAAGCACGTGCCAACCTGACCGCCTATGAATATAACAGACTTGTGGCATGGGTTCGGGCTAAGTTTAATAAGCCAACCCTTACTTTGGATTGATTATCTTAACATCTTCATAGACAATGGCACCTCGAATTATGGCACGAATCTTTTCGTGTATTGCCTTAATGATGTGTGTTTTTAATCCTATTTTATGATAAATCACGCTGACTTCTCGAGCGGGTTCTGGTGCTTCAAATGAGCGAACATGCTTTTGTTGTTCCACACCTAGTTGTTTGGCATGAAGATAGGGAAGTAGCGTAACGCCTAAGGCTTCATCTGAAAGCTGCAAAAGAGTTTCAAAGCTTCCGCTGTTGATTTTGAATGCGCTTGGCGACACATTGTGCAGTTTGCAAATGTTTAAGGCAGCGTCTCTAAAGCAATGTCCGTCCTGTAACAAGAGGATGCGTTCGTTTTTTAACATTTGGGGTGCAATTACCTTTTCCTTGCTCAACGGGGAATGCGCAGGCGCATATACCATAAAGGGTTCGTAATACAACGGCTTTTCAGTAATTTCCTCCATAGCTAAAGGGGTTGCAGCAATGCCCGCATCCAAGGTTCCCTTTTTTAACTGTTCAATAATTTGTTGTGTGGACATCTCTTCAATCTCCAGTTTGAGCTCTGGATAAGCTTTCAAGACTGTTTGAAGAAACATAGGCAGTAGGGTAGGCATGATGGTGGGGATGATGCCGAGTTTGAATGTACCACCAATAAGCCCTTTTTCTTGATCCACAACATCCAGCATACGCTCCGATTCTGCAACAATCAACTTGGCTTGTATGATAATCTTTTCACCAACGGGCGTTATGCCAATCGGCTTTTGATTACGGTCAAATATTTTGACACCCAATTCTTGTTCAAGCTTTTGAATTTGCATACTCAAGGTTGGCTGTGTGACAAACGCATGTTCTGCTGCGGTCGTAAAGTTGCGATGTTCAGCAACTACAATACAGTATTTAAGTTGAGTTATGGTCATCGTTATTCTGTTAAAACGGTTACACGCATACGCATGTTGGTGAGTGGCCACTCGCGTTTGTCCGTAGGTAATGCGTTGATGGCATCAACGACTTCCATGCCGCGAATTACTTTGCCAAATACGGTGTATTTTCCATCAAGGTGGTAGGCGCCTGGATGTTGCTGTACAATAAAAAACTCATAGGGTGATGCCAGCTTGTGTGGATTTTCAATTTCACTACTAGGCATCGAAACAACCCCGCGATGATGTTTTAACCCATTTCGTGTATCAGGTGGTAACAAGTATTTTCCAATTTTTCGACGCTTTTGCCCCGTATCCATATTATCGGAATTTCCTCCTTGAATAATAAAATTAGAAACAACTCTGTGAAAATAAGTATCGTCAAAGTACTTCTGCTTTGTAAGGAAGATAAAGTTGGCTCTGTGATAGGGCGTTTGATCAAAAAGTAAAATGTCAAAACTGCCAAGAGGTGTTTCAATACGCACCTTATTCTCTTTATGATCTTTTCCATACTGTTGCAAAAAAGGGATGGCCGTTTTGTCTGTTAGTGGCTCAAAATGTCCTTTTGTTGTATGCTGCGGTTGCTCATCAGCTTTTTTTTCAGCAGGAGCTGTCGTTTTTGGTGCGTGATGTTCCGAAGACTTCTTAGTATTGCATGCGGATAAGATGCCCATAAAAACGAACAGATACAAATAAATTAACCTGATTTGATGCATGTGGTAAAGGTACGTGTTTTTACACATGTGTTATGAATAACTATTTTAAGGCTATTGATTTGCCTTTTGTACTTTTGCAATCTAAATAAAACCTGTGTTCAAACGAAACCCATTCGGGCATTACTTGTTTTTGAAAAAGTGGTTAATACGCTTGTTGGGTATCATCACCCACCGCAGGTTTAACGGCTTTAATAACCTATACATTCGCGGGTCAGAAGTAATACGGGATTTACCCGATAAAAACGTGTTGTTCATTTCCAATCACCAGACCTATTTTGCCGATGTTACCGCTATGTTTCATGTGTTTTGCGCAAGTCTTGCAGGTCGAGACGACAACTTGAATTATTTACGCTATATATGGCGACCAAAACTCAATATCTATTACATCGCCGCTAAGGAAACCATGAGATCGGGTTTGTTGCCAAGAATTTTAGCCTACACAGGCTCTGTTTCTATTGAGCGCACTTGGCGGGAAAAAGGACAGTCCATTAATCGTCAGGTTAAGATGAGCGACATTACCAATATAGGAAAGGCATTGGATGACGGTTGGGTCATCACTTTTCCGCAAGGCACTACAAAGCCTTTTGCCCCTGTACGCAAGGGCACTATTCATATCATTAAGACGTACAATCCAATTGTAGTTCCGATTGTCATAGACGGTTTTCGGCGTTCGTTTGATAAAAAGGGAATTTATATAAAGAAAAAAGGAATCAAACAATCGATGCACATCAAGCCGCCTATGGCTTTTGACCCAAATAAATCTAACGAGGAATTGGTTCTGCAAATTGCTGAAGCCATTGAGCAAGTACCCAAAAAATAATTATTCTAATACGATACCGGCACAGCTAATGCGTGCACCAGCAGCTCCTGATGGTTGCGAGACCAAATCATCTGCCCCTTGATGCACAATGATGGCTTTACCTAAAATATCTTTTTTTGGATCACCACATCCAATACACCATTCATCAGTTTCAAAATGCACCCTACCGATACCATCTTCACCGACATCAAAATTTCCAATATCGCCTTTGTGGTACCCATCACTGCTTCCCCAAGCTCCGTGCGGTGCAAAAGTTGGATTCCAATGACCACCAGTTGAGGTTCCATCATCAGAAGAACAATCTGCTTTTTCGTGTAAGTGTATCGCATGGGTGCCTGCCGATAGCCCACGAATGGTAGCACTCAAATATACCGTGCCATTCTTTTCTGTCAGTAAAGCAAAACCTGCGGCGTTGGTTCCACTTTTTGGATTCAATCCAATCTCCAATTGACTGTGCTGACACGCTGTTAATGAAATGAAAATTATTAAAAGTAATATGCTATTCTTCATTTGTTAAATTTTTTTATACCCCAAATATTAAACAAGTCAACTAAGGGTAGATTGATCTTTATCTGTTAAATGCCCATTGTGGGCTTTTGTACCACAAAATACACATTTTTGATTGTGTTTCACAAGCGATGGCTTAAGAAAGGAAGCAGTTTTTCGTAATAGCGAGCAGCAACAAATTCTGCTCCTGCCTTGTTGTAGTGCAAGTCGTCCGCGAGAAGTGCATCGGTAAACCCTGTTGCCATATCTACGGGTATTACTTGAGAAGTCGCCGTGGTTTGTTCTGTAGCCATTTGTGCAATAATCCCTTTTATCTGCGCAAAAATAGCTGTTAATTCTTCTGTCATATAACTGGTTTTTGCAGGTGCTAATTGCTCTATAAGAATGGTCACGTTGGGATTGCGTGCTTGTATTTTATCAATGATGGAATTAACGTGCACTAAGGCAACTTCCACATCCACTCCATCGAGAACGTCGTTTCCTCCTGGAGAACTAAACAGTACAATATCTGGAATACCCGTTTTGTCCAGCCAGGCATCAATGCTATCGTCAATTTGCGCCGCTTGCCACCCCGCTCTACCTTCGTGGTCGTTATCAAAGCAGTAGTCCGCATAAGCAGCGTAAATGGTTTCGTCTTCTCGTGTTCCTACAAAATCAATCGCCCAACCGCCGTCAATTAAGTCTTTCCACAATTCGTAGCGATAGCTTTCAAAAAATGGCGGGAAACCCTGAACTCTCGAGGCGCCTAGTGGCATGATTTTAGTTCCAGATGCTACAGTCTTGCACACTTCTTTTGGTAATTCTTCAATTTCATCATCCTTAGTGCAGGAGGGTGCAATGAAAATAAAAAAGGCAAATAAGGTTGCGTAAAGACGTTTAGTTAACATGAATCAATAGTTTAGATTGCTCAATATAGAAACAATTTTAGAAATGTTTATGAAAATTGAGCTATTGCTCTGCTGGAGCCAAAACCACTTTTAGCCCATCTAGCTTTTCTGTAATGGGAATCTGACAGCCTAAACGGGAGTTTTCTTGAACAAAAAAAGCCTCATCCAGCATGGCTTGCTCGTCGTCATTTCGTTCGCCAAAATGTTCATCAGTCAAGACATATACCTGACAGGATGCGCACATGGCCATGCCACCACAAACGCCTTCTACTGGCAGCTCAAACCCTTTGCAAACCTCCATTAAATTAAGATTCATATCTGTTGGCACACTAATGATGTGTGCTTCTCCCTCACGGTCGATTACCGTGATGTTGATGTCAGCACTCACGATTTAATGGTTGATTTTGTTTGTTCCTCTTCAAAGCCTTGTATCCCCTGAACAGTGGTGTATTTAAGCGTAAATTTCTTGTCGGGATAAATAATTTTATATGCCGTTTGTACTGCGAGTGTAGCCTCGTGGAACCCGCAAAGAATGAGCTTAAGTTTTCCCGGATAGGTATTCACATCTCCGATGGCAAATATTCCAGGTCTGTTCGTTTGGTAGTCAAAGGTATCCACCACGATGGCGTTTTTATCAATTTCGAGCCCCCAATCGCCAATGGGTCCCAGCTTAGGCGATAGGCCAAATAGTGGAAACCACAATTCGGTAGCGACATTTATTGTTTCTTCGTTTTGATGAATGCTCAGTGATTCCAGTTTTCCATTTCCGCTAAGTTCTTTGACTTCGGCAAAGGTGTGTAACTTCATTTTTCCTGCCGCTGCCAATTCATGCGCTTGCGCAATTGAATCCTTGTGTGCTCTATAGCGGTCGCTTCGGTGAACTAGATGCACAAAACTTCCTCTTTGCGCAAAATAGATTGCCCAATCAAGTGCCGAATCACCACCACCCGAAATAACCATGTCTTTTCCTTCAAATTGATCGGGATCTTTTACGATGTATTGAACTCCTTTGTCTTCATAATCCGCAAGGTTCTCAATAAGCGGTTTTCTGGGTTCAAAGCTTCCTAATCCGCCAGCAATCATCACAACAGGCGCATGGTGTTGCGTTCCTTTGTTTGTCGTTACCACAAAAGTGCCGTCGGCTTGTTTTTCGATGCTATCTGCACGTTCGCCAAGGGTAAATCCGGGTTTAAACGGGGCAGCTTGCTCCATCAAATTATCTACCAATTCCCCAGCCAATACAGTCGGGTAGCCGGGAATATCATAAATGGGTTTTTTAGGATAAATTTCCGTTAACTGTCCTCCAGGTTGCGGAATGGCATCAATTAGGTGGCAGCGGAGTTTCATCAGTCCCGCCTCAAAAACAGCAAAAAGCCCAACAGGGCCAGCACCAATAATAATGATATCCGTTTTAATCATGTTGTTCAAGTAGTTTTTCAGTTAATTTATTCATCGCCGTTATTTTTTGCTCAAAATCTCCTTTAAGGCTGTTTCGATAACTGTATAGCTTATCGAGCAACGCATCGGTTTCCTCTGGCAAAAAAGCCTCTAACCACTGTCGTAAACGTTTTGCTAAAGTAGGGGATTTTCCGTTTGTAGAAATAGCGAGCTTTAGGTTTCCTTTGGTTACAATACTCCCCATATAAAAATCACAGAGTGGCGGGTTGTCTGCTACATTTACCAAAATATGTTTTTTTCGACAGTGGTTATATATGCGCTGGTTAACCTTCGGTTGGTCTGTCGTAGCAATCACCACATGCTTTTTGCGTAAATATTTGGTACGATAAGCCCTGTTGACAACACGTACATTTTTGTCTTGGATATACGCTTGAGTTTCTTCCCGCACCATAGGTGCCACCAAGGTTACGCTGGCATTGGGCGAAGATTTAAACAGGAAATGTAGTTTTTCAAGGGCAACGTAACCACCGCCAACGACAAGCACTTCTAGTTGCGCTGTTTTAAGAAAGATAGGGTAAAGTTCGTTCATGCGTATTGCGCTTGTTGTTGGTTCAACCAGACACTTGTATGGTCTTCTACGGCGGGTCCCACAAAAATTGTTGCTGGATTGCTTATGCCTGCTTCGCTGACTTTTGCCGCTATATTTTCTATGGTTCCCTTTACCCATTTTTCGTTGGGCAATGTGCCGTTTTGCACCACCGCAACGGGGTAATTTTGCGGTTTGTGTTTAGCAAATAGTTGCATGAGTGTTTTCAGATGAGTCATGCCCATAAGTATGGCAACAGTTGCGGAAGATTGTGCTGCTAGCGAAATATCTTGCGACGGACGACCATCACAAGTATAGCCAGTCGTTACCCAAATACTTTCGTGCTGGCAGCGGCGCGTTAGTGGAATACGGTGTGCAGCAGCAATGCCTGTAAATGAAGATATACCAGGAATTAAGGTGGCTGCGATTCCGTGCTGCTCGGCATAGTCTATTTCTTCGGCAGCTCGAGCAAAAACAGACACATCACCCCCTTTTAGGCGGACAACATCTTTTCCGTCCAAGACAAAGGTTACAAGCATCCGATTAATTTCATGTTGCTTAAACGAATGCGCCCCTTTTCGTTTACCAACAAAAAAGTGTTCACCAATGGTGTTATATGCCAAAATTGCCGTACTGACTAATGCATCGTATAAGATGATGTCCGCTTTTTTGATTGCATTTATTCCTTTTAAGGTGATAAGTTCTGGATCTCCAGGTCCCGCACCGACAATGGTTAGGCTGCCTTTAGTTTTTTTGTGCATTTCTGAAACGTTTAATCCATTTTAAAACATGCTCTGCCTCGTTATAATAGTCGTTGGCAAAAACTTCGCTAGGCGAGGTACTGTTGAGCAATCGTGTTACGGCGCTGAAGGATTCATTTTTTGCACTTCTGTAGTTCGGAAAATGGGTATCAAATGCATCAATTATGGAATGATGGGTGTTAATCTTTGCAGCCCGTGTCGTAAGCAAGGCTTTTGCTGCGCGAATACGTGCCGCATAGCTATAATAAATACTGTTTGCCCATGAACCCGCCAAACGAGCTTCTGCTGCCTTTTCGAGTTGTTCTTCTGCATCAAAAAGAAGGGTTTGCACCAAATCAATGGTAACTCCTGCACATTCGCCTACACCAATGGCTTTTTCGTAGGCTTCTGTTGTTCCCCAGTCGATTAAATCCTCATCCTTGAGGTTTTCTGTATCGGCATATACTTTTAAATTTTGATAAAAATAATCCGTTTCTTTTCGAAGGTAATAATCCAAAAACGACTCGCCTACGGCAGCTTGTGTGGTGTAGTCTTCCAATAGCCAACGCAACACTTGGGGTGTGCGTTTTGCAGGAACCTTTAACACCTTATCTGCATAACGTCCCTCGCCATTACCTAAAACTCCACCGCCAAGTAAGACCTGTGTTGCAGGCGCAATATTGTTGTTTGCTTTTACTGTCATTCCTTGAAAACCAATGTCGGCTATGGCATGCTGTCCACAGGCATTCATACATCCGCTAATCTTTATGTTTAATGCGTGTTTGGTGATTACTTCGGAATAATCTTTTTCGATGATCCGTTGTAACTCTTTTGCCAAGCCCATGCTGCTGGCAATCCCCAAGTTACAGGTGTCAGTTCCAGGGCAAGCCACGATGTCGTTGACCTTGTGAAAACCAGACTTTGACAACTTGAGTTGTTGTAGTGCTTGATACAATGCGGGTAGATTTTCTTCACGTACACCACGTAACAAGATGCTTTGACCAATGGTAAAACGCATAGCATCACCACAAAACGCTTCAACAATATCCGAAAGTGCCCGTGCTTTTTCAGAAGAAAAGTCGCCTCTATCAATGGCTACACCAACAGCAACGAGCCCAGCTTGCTTTTGAACAGAAACATTTGTTGATTTCCATGCGTGATAAGCACCGTCAAGCGGTATATCGGCACTGTAGTAAGCTGTTTCTTTTAGCTTTACTTCTTCTATAGGAATGGTCACTTCCTTTGGTGATACAGCTGCATAAACTGCTAAAACACGCTGTTCGAAGTGTTCGTAACCTTGTTCTTTAATCAAGAACTTCATGCGTGCCTTGTTTCTTCTGTTTCGTTCGCCATATTGATCAAAAACACGCACCACCGCCTCGCTAAAAGGAATAAACTCTTCAACAGAAATAAATTCCTTTATCACATCGGCAATCCTAGGTTGTGCACCTATGCCACCGCCGACAAGCATCTTAAAACCACGTTTTTCATCTTTGATTCGAGGGATAAAACCAATGTCGTGTGTAAATGTTAGTGCATCATCTTTTGCCGAACTCGAAAAGGCAACTTTTATTTTTCTTCCCATATCTTGACAGATAGGGTTTCGTAAGAAGTAGTCAAAAAAGGCATGTGCATATGGCGTAACATCAAATGGCTCGCTAGGGTCTATGCCTGCCATAGGCGAGGCCGTGACATTCCGAATCGTATTCCCGCAAGCCTCACGCATGGTGATATCGTCCTGTTCCAATTCTGCCCATAGCTCTGGTGTTCTGTCTAAGGATACATAGTGAATTTGTACATCTTGTCGTGTGGTAATATGAATATTTCCCGTTGAATATGCATCAGAAACGTCGGCTATTCTTCTTAGCTGTTTGGCGGTACATTTTCCATAAGGAAATTTGATACGCACCATTTGGACACCTTGTTGCCGTTGTCCATACACACCTCGTGCAAGCCGCAGGCTGCGAAATTTTTCCTCATCAATATTTCCCGATTTGAAGGCGAATATTTTTTGCTCCAGTTCCAATATGTCATGCTCGACGATTGGATTTTCAATTTCCGTTCTAAAACTTTTCATACCGCTTCTATA
>JAURDG010000123.1 GCA_030828025.1 Flavobacteriaceae bacterium
AGTACACTATTTTTTGTTTTGACCAAACGTTAATAACTTCATTATAATTATACATGATAAAAGGCGCTAACTTCCCTATTTTAGTGTGCTAATCCACGTGCATGTTTTTAATCTTTGACACCGAAACAACTGGCTTGCCTAAACAATGGAATGCGCCAATTTCCGACAGCGACAATTGGCCTAGGTGTATTCAGCTAGCGTGGCAACTTCATGATGCCAAAGGAGCACTCATCGAACAAAAAGATTTTATCATCAAACCAGATGGTTTTGATATTCCCTACGAATCGGAACAAATTCATGGGATAAGTACTGCCTTAGCCAACGAACAAGGTGTTTCTTTAGCTACAGCCATGGATGCTTTTTTGGCTGCAGTAGCAAAAACACAATATGTAGTAGGGCATAATGTACGCTTTGATGTGCATGTTGTTGGCGCAGAATTACACCGATTGCAACGCGACACCTCGCTTACAGACCTCGCCGTGTTGGATACCTGTACGGAACATACGGCTACACTATGTCAATTAGCTGGTGGTAGAGGAGGCAAGTTTAAGTTGCCCACGTTGAGCGAATTGTACCATTATATATTTGGTGAATATTTTGAGGAAGCGCATAATGCAACCGCTGATGTTGCTGCCACAGCTCGGGTGTTTTTGGAGCTCATTCGTTTGGAAAAATTGGCGTTGCTCGACCTTCCTAACGGCAAGGAGCTTGTAGCAGATGTACAACAAGCCTACCCAGAACAGGTACCCTTATTGGCATTAAAGCATCAAAATCTAAAGGCAGCTTCTGCTCGTTTGGTACAACAAGTTGAAGAACCACCTACACCAACACCAGTTCCAACTAACAATATTGACAGCCTTCCCTTTGCTCACTTGCACACCCTTTCTCAATTTTCGGTATTGCAGTCAACCATTCGGGTAAAAGAATTGGCGCAAATGGCAGACGACATGAACATGTCTGCCGTAGCCCTAACCGATTTGGGCAATCTGATGGGTGCCTTTCATTTTGTCAAATCGGTAAAGGAGGTGAACAACAGCCGTTCGGAAGACGACAACAGACCACCACTCAAGCCGATCATCGGTATTACATTAAATGTATGCGAAAATCACCTCGACAGAAGTCGTAGAGATGACGGATACCAGATGGTATTTTTAGCGAAAAACAAAAAGGGGTATCAAAACCTTACAAAATTGTCTTCATTGGCATACACCAAGGGCTTTTATTATGTTCCTCGTGTTGATCGCACGCTTATTGATCAGCACAAAAGCGACCTGATTGTGCTTACGGGTAATGTGTATGGCGAAGTTGCTGCCAAACTTCTCAACGTGGGGGAAAAACAAGCGGAGGATGCACTGTTGTGGTGGAAAGAGCAGTTTGGGGCAGACTTATATATAGAAATGATGCGTCACCAACAAGACGACGAAAACCGCATCAACCCCAAATTGATTCAATTTTCTAAACAGCATCAGATAAAATTGGTAGCGACCAATTCGGTGTACTACCTCAAAAAAGAGGAAGCTAATGCGCATGACATTTTACTCTGTGTAAAAGACGGCGAAAAGCAAGCAACGCCCATTGGAAGAGGAAGAGGATACCGCTATGGATTACCCAACCAAGAGTATTATTTTAAGTCGGCGGAACAGATGCATGAGTTGTTTGCCGACGTGCCACAAGCAATAGAAAGTATCGCAGAAATCATCGATAAAATAACCCCTTTTGATTTAGCTCGTGAGGTGCTCTTGCCTAAGTTTAGCATTCCCGATCAGTTTGTTTCAGCAGAAGACGAAGCAGACGGCGGTAAACGAGGCGAAAATGCGTATTTGCGCCACCTTACGTATGAAGGAGCAAAGTTGCGCTACGAAAACCTAAATGAAGCACTTGAGGAACGTATTAATTTTGAGTTGAGTGTCATTGAAAAAACAGGTTATCCAGGATATTTTCTAATTGTGCAAGATTTTATTGCTGCTGCTCGAGAAATGGGTGTTTCTGTAGGCCCTGGACGTGGTTCTGCGGCGGGTTCTGTGGTGGCTTATTGCCTAAAAATTACCAATATTGACCCCATTAAATACGACTTACTTTTTGAGCGATTTCTGAATCCAGATCGGGTGAGTATGCCCGATATAGACATCGATTTTGATGATGAAGGTCGCTCAAAAGTGATGGATTATGTCATCAAAAAATACGGCGCAAACCAAGTCGCCCAAATCATCACTTATGGAACCATGGCGGCCAAGTCTTCTATTCGTGATACCGCTCGTGTACTCGATTTGTCGCTAAGCGATGCCGACAGGATTGCCAAGCTGGTGCCGAACATCAAGTTGGATAAAATTTTTGGGACAGATACTAAAGAACTCAAAGAAAACCTCCGTGCGGATGATTTTACCAAGGTCACACAATTAAAGGATTTGGCCGAGAAGGCCAATTTGGAAGGCGAAACCATTCGGCAGGCGCAAATATTGGAAGGCTCGCTGCGCAATACGGGAACACACGCTTGCGGAGTAATTATCACACCAGATGATATCACCGAATTTGTTCCTATTGCTACGGCAAAAGACTCGGACCTGTATGTTACCCAGTACGACAATTCAGTGGTGGAAGATGCAGGCTTATTGAAAATGGATTTCTTGGGGCTGAAGACCTTAACCCTAATTAAAGACACAGTCAAGTTGGTAAAATATCGCCACAACATTGACTTAGACCCAGATCAATTTCCGCTAGATGATGCAGCGACTTATGCCCTTTTTCAGCGAGGCGAAACCGTGGGTATATTTCAGTACGAAAGCGCTGGAATGCAAAAGTACTTACGTGATCTTAAGCCCAATGTGTTTGAAGATCTGATTGCCATGAATGCCTTATATCGCCCTGGTCCATTGGAATATATCCCAAGCTTTGTACGTCGCAAAAATGGTCAAGAGGCCATCACTTATGACCTACCCATCATGGAACAATACCTCAAGCAAACCTACGGCATTACCGTATATCAGGAGCAAGTGATGTTGTTGTCTCAGGCCTTGGCGGGCTTTAGTAAAGGTCAGGCAGATGTATTGCGTAAGGCCATGGGAAAAAAAATATTTGCCTTACTGGAAAAGCTAAAGCCACAGTTTTTAGACGGTGGAGAAGAACGTGGTCATCCTCGTGAAATTCTTGAAAAAATTTGGAAAGACTGGGAGGCGTTTGCCTCCTATGCGTTTAACAAATCGCATTCTACTTGCTACGCTTGGGTGGCGTATCAAACCGCTTACCTCAAGGCGAACTATCCAGCAGAATATATGGCGGCGGTATTGTCAAACAACATGAACGACATCAAGCAAGTGAGCTTTTTTATGGAAGAATGTCGCCGTATGGGTATTTCAGTTTTGGGGCCTGATGTGAACGAATCTTTTTACAAGTTTACCGTAAATGATAAAGGTGCTATTCGCTTTGGTATTGGTGCCATTAAAGGCATGGGAAAAGCAGCCGTAGAGACCATAGTCGCACACCGCAAAGAAAAACCATACACCTCTATTTTTGATTTAACCCAACGCATAGATTTGCGTGCTGCTAATAAAAAATCATTTGAGAGTTTGATTTTGGCTGGTGGCTTTGATTTTATTTCTTCGGCACATCGCGCACAGTATTTTCACCACAATGGAGACGGTGTTACCTTTGTTGAAAAAGCTCTTAAATATGGCGCCCAACATCAAGAAAATGAGCAGTCTGCCCAAGTAAGCCTCTTCGGAAGCGACGCTTCGGTAAGTATTCCCACGCCAGTTCTTCCAGAGTGCGACCCATGGAAGACACTCCATACCCTAAAGCAAGAAAAAGAAGTGGTGGGCATTTACCTCTCGGGTCATCCACTAGATGATTTTGCGCCAGCCATGAACCATTTTTGTAACGCCAAAGTAGGGCTGTTTCAAGATTTAGAACCACTAGTGAATAAGGAGTTGAGCTTTGGCGGTATGGTTGGTGAAGTTGACCATCGGGTTTCTAAAAATGGAAAGGGTTGGGCTATTTTTACCTTAGAAGATTTTGATGATTCCTACGCCTTTAAAATTTTTGGCGAGGAATATCTCAAGTACCGACACTTTTTGGTCGAGGATAGCTTTGTGCATGTCAAGGCTGTTGTTCGTGAAGGATGGATGAACAGAGAAACGGGCAAACGTTCAGAGCCGAGACTTCAATTTACGGCATTTCAGCAGCTTCAAGACACGCTAACTGCGTACACCAAAAAAATTACACTAAAGTTAGATGTAGCATATATGGATAAGGATTTGCTCACCTTTTTGGATAAGCTTTTTAAAAAGCACAAAGGGAATCACAAGCTGGACATGACTTTTTATGAGGAAGAACAACAAATTAAACTACCCACGTCAAGTCGGAAAGTAAAAATTCATGTGGATGAGGAATTCTTGAACGAGCTGGATACATACCCAATTGCCTATAAGCTCAACTAGCTATCAAGCGTGCCAATATCTGCATAAACAAGCCTGATACAAACGGCATAATTGTCTTAAAAAACTTAGTACCTTTGACCCTTAAAAAATAAAATTATGGCATTAGAAATTACCGATGCAAGCTTCGATGAACTCGTGTTAAAATCTAC
>JAURDG010000038.1 GCA_030828025.1 Flavobacteriaceae bacterium
CCGTAAGCATCCCTTTAATCACAGAAGAAGGAAAATAATATCCGATAACACCTGCTTTAAAAACCCCTAACAATACCTGAATGGCTCCCCCAAGAACTACGGCAAGAAGAAAGTTTTCGAATCCATCAAGCGTTGTTATAGCGGCTAGTACAATTGCTGCAAGACCCGCAGCTGGACCGCTTACACCAACTTGCGAGCCACTAATCGACCCTACAACAATACCGCCTATAATACCAGCTATTAATCCAGAAAAAAGCGGTGCACCACTAGCTAGAGCAATGCCTAAACATAGGGGTATTGCAACAAAAAATACAACAATACTTGCAGGAAGGTCATTTTTTAAATTTGATAAATACTTTTTCATTTTCATTTAATTTTCAGCAAAAATAATAAATGCAAGTATTACTTAAAAATTAATTATATAAATACTTTTATATGAATTAAAGCTCAAAAAAAGGTTAGTTATATTTAAGCATAAATTAGTCGTTTTTTTTTAAATTTGATCTTATGTTTTTAATCACTAATTTTTCAATTCCACACGGACTTTCAATTAGAGATCCTTTGCAAAGCGATTTAGGTAAAAGCATACTTACCAACAGTGTAGTTTTGATGGATGAAATTGGTTTTGAGTCATTTACGTTCAAGAAATTGGCAGAAAAAATAGGTTCTAATGAAACTTCTATATACAGGTATTTTGAAAATAAGCACTTCATTTTACTATATTTAGTAGTTTGGTATTGGAATTGGGTCAGCTATTTAATTGATTACAATTCCAAGAATATTACTGACCCCAATTTAAAATTAGACCTAATAATTGACAATTTTGTAGATGCAACTAAAGAAAACCCATCTGTAGAATTTATCAATGAAAAAATATTACATCGGGTTATGATATCTGAGTCTTCCAAATCGTATCACACCAAAAATATTGATGATGAGAACAAGCAAGGTTTTTACAAAAGTTACAAGACCCTTATTCAAAAGGTAGCTGATGTTATCCTTGAAATAAACCCAAATTTTCCTTACCCACATTCTTTAGCCAGCAACTTATTCGAAATGGCTAATAATGAAATATTCTTCGCAGAGCACCTTCCTAGATTAACAGATGTTCATGTAAAAAATGAAGATTATAGTGAAGTCAACAAGCTACTAAAGTATTACAAATCGAAGATGTTAGGGGCGCCATAAAGCAAAACAGTAAAAATTAACTCCCCATCAAAAACTACAAAACAAAAAAAACGCTCAAGCAAGCTTGGCGTTTTTTCTTATTGTGAGATTTATTCGTGACCTCAGGGAGGATGATTACTTGATCCTCACAAACCTCCGCTTTGAAAATCAACAAAAGAAATGACAGCTTCGCCCAAATAAAAAAGCAAGCTTTTTGTTTGAGCTTGCTTAATTTCAACTTTTTCTTGATTTATTCGTGACCCAGGGAGGATTCGAACCCCCAACCCTCAGAGCCGAAATCTGATATTCTATCCAGTTGAACTACTGGGCCAATAGGGATACAAAAATACGCTTTTAAGGCATTATGCCAACTTTTGGCGCACAACCGTAGAAATTGTTTTGCCGTCTGCCTTTCCTGCCAGTTGCTTACTTGCTATTCCCATGACCTTACCCATGTCTTTCATACCTGCGGCATTGGTCTGGACAATAATCTGGTCAATAATTTTGGCGATGGCTGCTTCGTCAAGTTGTTCGGGTAAAAACTGCTCAATAACTTTAATTTGTGCTTCCTCGGGTTCTGCTAAATCCATCCGCCCTTGCTCACGAAAAATTTCTGCACTATCCTTGCGTTGCTTCACAAGTTTTTGCACCAATTTAATTTCGTCCTCTGTAGTTAGGTCTTTGGCGCCTGCCTGTGTCTGGGTCAATAATATAGCAGACTTAATGGCGCGCAAGGACTCTAATGCCACAGTATCTTTGGCCTTCATGGCCGTTTTAAGTTGTTCGGTTATTTTTTCTTGTAAGGACATATCAATCTACGTTATCGTGCAAAAAGGAATTATTGGTTCTAAACTGGAGCCCATCTTTACTATCGGTGCTCAAAGTCATTCTTGACTTTGTGCCATCATGGTCGGGACTATCTAAAGATACATCCTGACGCTTATATGCGGGCTCACGTTCCAAGTCGTCTATGCGCTTGTTGTTGTTAAAGCGATAGTTAAACTGTTTTAGCTGCTGTTTTCGTTCTTCGGTTCTTCTAGAAAGTCCCTCTTCAATTGTCCCGTCTAAGGGTGAAAAAGGCTTCTCTTTGACCTGTGGTTCCGCAACCTTTTCCATTGGCTTAACAGCCACTGGTCTTGGAGCTTCTTCCTCCTCCATTTCCAAAACAAAACGTTTGATTTCGCCTTCTTGCTGGACTCGTGCTTGCTCTTGTGCAGCAACAGGCTGGCTGTCCTCCTCTAGTTGAAACAGAACAGCAGGTTCATTGGTTGTTTTAGAAGAAGTGTCTTGTAACGGATGATCTGTTGGAGATACTTCATCAGGTATTGGTTTGACGACCTCTGCATCGATGACCTCGATATCCAACTCGGATGGGGTTACATCGTGTATGGTAAAGGAAATAGGTTCTTCAGCAATCATATCCTCAAGCGGTGCTGAGACATACTCTGCTTGCACGTCAATAGAACGTATTATATCTGATGTGGGCACAAGTTCTGTTTCCGCAACTGGTTCTTGAGCTGGTGCCGTAAATGCTGGTTTGGGCGCAACTACTTCGGGTTCAAAAAGCGGGATTTGCCCCACCGCTAAATTATGTGTTACTTGCTGGTCGTCATCTAACGAATGGATGATTTTTTGTGGGTCAGCATGCACGATTTCTTGCTGCATTTCAGCAGCAAAACCCGTGGCAATAATGGTCACAGATATGGCACTATCCAGCGTTTCGTCTTCACCAATTCCCATGATGATATTGGTGTGGTTTCCAGCCTCTTTCTGAATAAACTCATTAATCGCACTTATTTCGTCAATGGTCACCTCGTCCCTACCCGAAACAATCAAGAGCAAGACATTTTTGGCACCAAGTATTTTGTTGTCATTAAGAAGTGGCGAGTCCAAGGCTTGTACGATCGCTTCATGCGCACGCTGACTTCCTGAAGCGGTACCAGAACCCATGATTGCTGTTCCGCTATTGGCAAGTACCGTTTTAGCGTCACGTAAATCGATGTTTTGGGTATAGTGGTTGGTAATGACTTCGGCAATTCCCCTTGAGGCTTTCGCCAACACCTCATCTGCCTTGGCAAAACCTTGCTTAAAGCCAAGATCACCATAGACCTCACGGAGCTTGTTATTGTTGATGACAATGAGTGAATCGAGGTGTTTTCGCAAGTTTGTTAGCCCTTGTTGCGCTTGCTCATTACGGGTTTTTCCCTCAAAGTGAAACGGCATGGTAACGATGCCCACAGTCAAAATGCCTAATTCTTGTGCCAGTTTGGCGATAATTGGCGCAGCACCTGTTCCCGTTCCACCGCCCATTCCAGCAGTAATAAATACCATTTTTGTATTCACGTTTAGTGCTTCTGATAGCTGATCCAAACTCTCTATGGCAGACTGCGCACCAACTTGTGGGTCGGCACCAGCGCCTAAGCCTTCTGTCAGGGATACGCCCAACTGAATTTTATTGGGAATTGGACTGTTTTCAAGGGCTTGAGCGTCTGTATTGCAAACAACAAAATCTACTCCATTAATGCCTTGACGGTACATATAATTCAACGCGTTACTGCCACCGCCACCTACGCCAATGACCTTAATCACGTTGCTCCTGTTTTTTGGTAAGTCGAATGTTATATTATCAAATGGTTCCATAAAAAATATTTATTCTGCGCTTTCTAAAAATGTTTTTAATCGTTCGGTAAATCGGTCTATGACCGAAACCCGTTTTGCAGGCTTATCCGAAATATCTTCGAGTGTTGGGGTATTTTCGTCTTCAGCGATTGCCTCTTGTTGTTCGTCTAACACGTCCAATTGCTTTTCGGCTGCGTTCATCACCAAACCGACTGCCGTAGCATATAACGGACTAGCCGTTTCTTTGTCTGTATCGCCAGCCAAATGTTCGTTTGGATAGCCAATGCGAGTATCCATACCCGTAATGTACTCCACGAGTTGCTTCAGGTGTTTTAATTGACTACCGCCGCCAGTAAGGACAATGCCCGCAATTAATTTTTTCTTCTGCTCCTCATGTCCGTAATTTTTGATTTCAGCATATACCTGCTCGATGATTTCTTGAACACGAGCATGAATAATCTTAGACAAATTCTTGAGCGTGATTTCTTTTGGATCGCGCCCCCGAAGGCCTGGAATGGAAACAATTTCGTTGTCTTTATTTTCTCCTGGCCAAGCAGACCCAAACTTAATTTTGAGCAACTCGGCTTGTTTTTCAATAATCGAGCATCCTTCTTTGATGTCATCAGTAATGACGTTGCCACCAAAAGGAATAACAGCAGTATGTCGGATGATGCCATCCTTAAAAATGGCTAAATCTGTGGTACCGCCTCCTATGTCGATTAAGGCGACACCTGCCTCTTTTTCTTCTTGGCTAAGCACAGCATCGGCAGATGCTAAAGGCTCTAGTGTAATACCGCCAAAATCTATGCCCGCAGACTTGACACAGCGCATGATGTTTCGAATGGATGATACCTGTCCAACAACGACGTGGAAGTTAGCCTCCAGCCTACCGCCGTACATACCAATCGGTTCTTTGATTTCGGCTTGACCATCAACTTTATATTCTTGTGGTAATACATGAATAATTTCTTCACCTGGAAGCATCACAAGTTTAAACACTTGATTTTTTAGCCGCTCAATATCTGCTTCATCTATTACTTCATCGGCATTGGTTCGGGTGATGTAGTCGCTGTGCTGCAAACTGCGGATATGTTGACCGGCAATGCCTACCACCACACGTTCGATTTTTTTGCCCGATATGGCTTCGGCCTCTTGGGCTGCTGCCTGTATCGATTGAATGGTTTGGGTAATGTTGTTGACTACTCCTCGATGCACTCCTTGGCTTTTGGATTTGCCTATGCCGACAATTTCAAGTTTACCATACTCGTTTTTGGTGCCAAGCATCGCCACAATCTTGGTGGTTCCAATATCTAATCCAACGGCTAATTTTTCGTGTTCCATATCATATTTATTTTGAGCAAACGACTTGCCCGTGAAACGAAAGGTTTATTTTTTTGTACGTATCAATCAATACACTATCACGCATGGTAGCATAAAAAACTTTGTACTTATCAAGTTTTTGACGCAACTGCTTTTCGTTGCCCACCACAATAGCATAATCGTGGTTTCTTGGCTCCATTGTCAGCCCATCTGCTGTCCATTGATAGGCAACGATATGAGTATCCATAAAGGGGTCTTGCTGAATGTCGTGCATAACTGAAATGAGTGATTTTGCTTGTTCCGCAGTTGGATTTCCATAAAAAAATGGAACTGAAACAGACTGAAAGGGCGATAATGGAAATGGAATTCCTTCTTTGTCGAGATAATAATGACTATCGCCTTCTATGCGCACTATTGGTAATTTGGTTGTTATTTTGACACCTAAGCTGCCGTCAATGAGCGTGTAGCTCTGGGCTTGTTCCACCCAATCGTTTCGATTTAGTGTTGCTTCAATGTTTCTCAAATTTAGACCACTTTTAAACGCATTTAAACTGTCCCGCAAAACAAGTGTTAACAATTTATTAACGGAATCCTGAGCGATCAATCGAGGGCGGTTTTCTTGCCAAACAATGTGGTCCAAACGCACAGGCCTTTGCATGTTCCGATAATGCATCACTACTCCTAAAACAATGATGAGCACCAACAAACTTACAGCTACTAGGGATTTACGCATCTGCATCTTTTTTAAGTGATTCAACAATTTTGTCAACTTCAAAGGCAATATCACCAGCACCCATAACAGCTACGATGTCGGCACTTGATGCCACCACTTTTTGGGCTAACTCGTCCTTGCTTACCAACTGATGTGAACCATGAGTTTCGGTGAGTAACATTGCGCTATTCACTCCGTCGATGGGCAGTTCTCTTGCTGGATAAATGTCCAACAGCAACAGCTCATCAAAACTAGCAAGTGCCTCTTTAAAGCTATCCGCAAAATCGCGGGTGCGTGAAAATAAGTGCGGTTGAAACACCGCAAGTTTCCGCTGCTGGGGATAAAATGCCGTTAAGGCATCGTAAACAGCGTTGATTTCTGTAGGATGGTGTGCATAATCATCTACCAATACCTTTGGGTGTGTCAGGCGCATACTAAAACGCCTATCAACTCCTTTAAACGTTTCTAGACCATGATGAATATCCGCCGCTGAACAGTCCATTGTTAACGCCAATGAAATAGCTGCTGCTGCATTCATTAAATTATGATGCCCTGGATAAGGCAAACGCAAGCCGTGCAAAGTGCCTCTGGGTGTGACAAAATCAAAGGTGTAAGCACCAGCAATCGTCTGAAGGTTCAACACTTGATGCGTGCCTTCTTCTAGACCAAAGCTATTGCCCGATACAGCAAGCCCATGACGAACAAAGCGTTTGTCTGGACTGACTTTGGCAGCAAAAGCAACAAAGGCTTCGGTCAATTCTTTGTGTGTGCCGTAGATATCCAAATGATCGGCATCCATAGAAGTTAATGCGATTGCCGAAGGGTGCAATTGCATGAATGAGCGATCAAATTCATCAGCCTCAACAACCAGCACATCTTGACCATCTAGCAAAAAATTACTGCCGATATTCTCGGCAATACCACCCAAAAATGCGGTTATTTTTTTTCCACTTGAGCGCAACAAATGAGTTAACAAAGCGGAAGTCGTTGTTTTTCCATGTGTTCCTGCAACTGCCAAGCAAGGCATCGTCTTGCTGATTTCGCCAATGACTACTGCCCGCTTTTGAAGTGTAAATCCGTGTTCCCTAAAGTATGCAAGTAATGGAGAACTGGTCGGAATTGCTGGCGTATAGACTACTTTGGTGGTTGCCGCGTTTGTAAAAACATCGGGGATTAAATCAACATCTTCTTCGTATATTATTTGTGCGCCAAGCAAAGTCAATTTATCTGTAAGCGGCGTGCGTGTTCGGTCATAACCAGCAACAGGATGACCCAAGGCTAAAAAATACTGTGCTACACCTGACATGCCTATGCCGCCTATACCCACAAAATACACTGGAAACTTATTCATGGGACATTAATTTTTTGATGTTTGCTACAATCGCTTTGGTTGCGTTAGGCCGGGCAAATTTTTTGATGTTTGCACCTAATTGTTCGCGCTTGGAAGTGTCTTGAATGAGCACTTCGAGTGTCTTCCAAAACTGTTCATCGGCATCTGCTTCACGGACCAGTACGGCGGCTCCTTTGTCAACCAATGCCTGCGCATTTTTCTCTTGATGATTCTCGGCAACATTTGGCGATGGAATAAACAGCGTTGGCTTGCCCAACAAACACAATTCGGAAATGGCGAGTGCGCCTGCCCGAGAAACGACCAAGTCTGCAGCGGCATAGGCTGCGGGCATATTATCAATAAAGGGCAACACATGCGTACTTTCAGAAGAAAACAGCTCGTATTCTGCTGCATATAAATGACCACATTGCCATATCAGTTGCACGTCCAGCCCTTGAATAGCTGAAAGGTGATTCTTGATAAGCTGATTTATTTTGCGCGCACCCAAGCTCCCTCCCAAGACCAAAAGGGTAAACATACTCGAATCGTATCCTAGTGCAGTACAAGCTGCCGCTTTCGAAAGCGACTGGTGCATGGCAGCTCGGACAGGGTTACCAGTGATGGTAATTTTGTCCTTTGGAAAATATTTTTGTGCTGCTTCACTACCTAAGCAAACCGCATCTACACGTTTGGCAAGTGCCTTGTTGGTAACTCCAGGAAAGGCATTTTGCTCTTGTAGTAAAGATGGAATACCAAGCAAAGAAGCCATATAAACCAAAGGTCCACTAGCGAAACCACCCGTACCAACTACGACCTTGGGGCGAAAACGCTTGAGCGTAACAAACGCTTGTCCTAGGCTCCAGACCAATTTTAACGGAAACAAGATGTTGCGGAGCATGTTTTTTCGATCAAATCCAGAAATCCAAAATCCCTTAATAGGATAACCCGCTTTTGGCACACGTTGCATTTCCATGCGGTTATACGCCCCTACAAAAACAATAGATAGCTCAGGCATATTTGCCTTGAGCTCGTCCGCAATAGCTAGGGCTGGAAAAATATGTCCGCCCGTTCCGCCACCAGATATGAATACACTATGCTTCATCACTTAGTTCGGCTAAGGGGTTAGACATTGATTCGTTTGCTGTAGGTTGGCGGTTTGCAGTAACACTTAAGATAACACCAACAGCCAAAAATGTCATCCACAACGAAGTACCACCACTACTAATTAGGGGCAATGGCTGACCCGTGACAGGAAGTATAGCAACCGCCACACCCATGTTGATAAATGCTTGTGTAATGATGGGTAGTCCCATTCCCAGGATGAGCAGTTGTCCAAAAAAACTTTTGGTTTTATTGGCATTTATCAAGATTCGGAAGAGCATCAAGACGAATAAAAACAGCAAGGACAACGCACCTATCATGCCGTATTCTTCAGCAATAATGGCATAGATAAAATCTGAAGAGCTTTGCGGCAACACGCTTTTCATCATGCTTTTTCCAGCACCAATGCCGACCACACCGCCAACAGCCACAGCCGATTTTGCTCGTTCAATTTGGTAGTTGGAATTTTTATCGCCGTCTCCAGAAAAGCTCTCTATTCTGCTCATCCAAGTGTCTATGCGGTTGGGAAAAGCATCTGGAAAGGCTTTTGCCAACAACACAAAAAGAGCAAGTAATGCAAGGGCTACGCCCAACATACTCAATAAATATTTTAATGGATAACCACCCAAAAAAGCGAGAACTGCTACTAGGAAAAGCAGCAAAACTGAAGTAGATAAGTTTGCAGGTAAAATAAGACCAACAACCAAGAAAACAGGAAGCCATAAGCCCCACAGACTTTCGGCAAAAGTTACTTGGATTTCTTTTCTAATCGCAAAATAATCGGCAACATAGCCCAACAACACCACCGTGGCTAATGTTGATGTTTGGAATGACACCCCAAGAACGGGAATGTTAATCCAACGACTGGCATTTGCACCATCAATAGTTGTTCCTTGCAATGCAGTAATAATCAGCAGAATAACAGTAATGGGCAAACCAATCTTGACCAGTCCTGAAAAATACCTAAAGGGTATGAGGTGCACGGCATACATGATAATCCAACCAACACAGACAATCGCCACATGCTTGAGCAAATGCCCAAATACACTACCAGAACCAACCACATAAACCAAGTTGGAACTAGCGCTATAAACAGGCAGAAAGGAAAAAATAGACAGCAATACGACTATTCCCCAAATGGATTTATCTCCCTGTAAATGTTGACTAATATTCATTTATAATGCTCTTACTGCTGCTTTAAACTGGTTACCTCTATCCTCATAATTTGTAAA
>JAURDG010000054.1 GCA_030828025.1 Flavobacteriaceae bacterium
AACAAAGCAAATCTAAATGTTGAGGCAAATAAAGAATCAGTGAAAATAATTGTCACCACCGATAGTTTGACAAAGACGATTCAAATTAAACCGAAAAACTCATTTTTTCATCGGAACAAAAGATTTAGCAATTATAGTATGGGTATGCTTGTTGTTCGAGAAAATCCCAAACGTTTTACTTACCCACAAAATATTTATATAAACTCATCCGATACAATCAACAGATATTTCAGATATGGACAAGCAAATTATAAAGGAGAGTTATATCTTCATGTATCATTACCTCACATAAATTCGTTTCACTTGGTGCCTGAAAATGAAGGAATAAAAAATAATACAGGATTTTGGGGCTTAACACTTGGACTTGACTACTTTCATTCGAAAAATCAATTTTTAAACTTAGGGATTTCAGGTGTATCGGATTTTTTTGTTCCATTCCCCGCAGTGGTTGATATTATTGGAGAATATGAATTAATGAGCTCAAGATATATCAGTCTTTCAAACAACCACAGACTTAGACGTTTTAAAATTGGTTATGGACTTTCCTATTCAAGAAACACATGGGACTTATTGCATTATGACCTATTTGACTCACCGCCACCGACAAGAGACCCAGTGAAAAAAAGTAGAATTGCTTTTGGCTTAATTTTCCCAACTTATTTCCAACTTGGGGATCATTTCCATATTGGGGTTATATACAGACCAACTTTTTACAGTCCACATTTGATAGACAAATTCAAATATGAACATTTAATAAGTATTGATTTCGCTTGGAAAATAAGGCTAAGGAAATAATTTATGAATGCATATGCCCCGTTGCGCGTGCCTATCTTGCCGCCAGGCAGGGCTGCGATACGTACCCATTTAAGTTTAGTCACGCGTTTCAAAGGCGCCAGTAAGAGTATTGCACTAATGACGTTCCCTTGAGCCTAAAGAACTACACGTTCATAATTCTCAATTCTTAATTCATAATTCCTAATTCTTAATTCCTAATTCTTAATTCATAATTCCTAACACACTTGCAAAAACCCAATTGGCTTTTTTATCTTTGACAAAAAGATTTTATGGGAAGAGCATTTGAGTTTCGCAAGGCACGAAAAATGAAACGCTGGTCTGCCATGGCAAAGACCTTTACGCGCATCGGCAAGGATATTGTTATGGCGGTCAAAGAAGGTGGCCCACATCCAGAAGCCAACTCTAGGCTAAGGGCAGTCATTCAAAATGCCAAGGCGGCGAATATGCCCAAAGACAATATTGAGCGTGCCATAAAACGTGCTTCTGACAAAGCCACCGAAAACTATAAAGAGGTGCTTTTTGAGGGCTACGCCCCACACGGCATTGCCGTGCTGGTGGAAACCGCCACAGACAACAACAACCGCACCGTGGCGAACATTCGAAGCTATTTTAACAAGTGTAACGGCAACTTAGGCACTTCGGGGTCGGTGGAATTTATGTTTGACCATACCTGTAATTTTCGGATTCCAACTGAGGGTATTGATGTTGAAGAATTGGAATTGGCGTTTATCGATTTTGGTGTTGACGAGGTGTTTGTCGATGAAGACGGAATATTGTTGTATGCGCCGTTTGAGAGTTTTGGTGCCATTCAAAAAGAGTTGGAAAACCGAGAAATCGAAATTTTGTCTTCAGGATTTGAGCGTATTCCCACCACCACCAAGGAGCTTTCTGGCGAAGCTGCCGAAGAAGTAGAAAAGCTGATTGAAAAAATTGAGGAAGACGACGACGTGCAAAACGTCTATCATACTATGGTCTTAGCCGAGTAGCTTTTTAGCTCGTGCCAAATCTTCGGGGGTATCAATACCCACACCCACAAAATCGGTGATGAGCATTTGCATCACTTTTCCCATTTCTAAATATCTGATGGCTTCTATTTTCTCTGCCAATTCAAGTGGTGTAGGTTGTTGTGCATAAAATTCGAGTAAAGCCGATTTGCGGAAGGCATAAATACCAACATGACGATATGCCTGACCAGACGCACGCATAAACGGAATCGGCGCACGTGAAAAATACAGTGCTCTGCCCTGTTGATCGGTCACTACCTTTACGACATTGGGATTATCCAAATCTTGTTGTTCGTCAATGGGAATCATCAGCGAAGCCAAATCTATTTGTTTTGAGACATCTTTTTTAAAGGCATCAATCAAATCGGACAAGGCTTGTTGGGAAATAAACGGCTCATCGCCTTGTACATTAATGACCACATCAGCATCGAGGTGTTCTACACATTCTGCTACGCGGTTGCTGCCACACTCGTGATCTAGGGCACTACGATAAACGTTTCCGCCCAAGGACTTGATGTGATTTTCAATCGCATCCGAATCTGTAGCTACCCAAACCGTATCGAACAAACCCGTGTTTACTACCGCTTCATACGTGCGTTGCAATACGGTTTTGCCGTTTAGGTCTGCCAAGAGTTTGCCCGGAAAACGCTGGGCTTCAAATCGTGCGGGAATAACGGCTAAAATGCGCATGGCGCAAAAATAGGTAAATCAATCTTGTTCTACATGCTCATCGCCAAAACCAACAAGAAATAAACGTTCTGTAGCACGGGTAACAGCCGTATATAACCACCGAAAGAACCCTGCGTCTAGGCCATCAGGCATGTATGGCTTTTCGACCAATACCCGTTTCCATTGACCGCCTTGCGCCTTATGGCAGGTAAAGGCATAGGCATATTTAACCTGTAAGGCGTTAAAAAATGGATTCTTTTTGACGCTCAAATATTGCTTGTATTGAGGTAAATGCGCATAATCTTCCCTAACGGACTGATATAGTTTTGTGTTGTCATCAAAAGACAGCGCATGCGAATCCATATTGAGCGTGTCTAGAATAAACACAGTGTCAAAAGGTTCCTCATCGGGGTAGTCAAGCATTTTTACTTGTACTTCAGCAAATCGAAAATCATACAACTCTTTAATCGCCTTTATCTTTAACACCTCAACAATATCGCCATTGGCGATAAATCCAGGTCCTGAATCGGGTGCCAACCAATGGTAATTGTTCTTCACGACCATGAGCAAATCCCCTTTGGCTAGTTCTTGCTCTTTTCCTAAAATTTGGGTGCGAATTTGGTTGTTGTAGCCATTGGCACGTTTGTTTGAGCGCACGATACACGCCATTTCTTCCCGACCCACTTCACGAAAAGCCGTTTCTATGGCGTCTTGGATTTCGTAGCCGTCTTGCAAGCGGATGATATCTGGAAACTTGGCTAAAGTAAATTGAAAAGAAGTGGTATTGCCTGCGAATAGTTGCTGCCGAATACGTGTGGCGTTAAATAGAATGCCCGAATCCTTTCCTTGGCGCACCACCTCATTCAGGGCAACTTCAGAAGGGACTAGTCCATATTCTGTAGCCAACACCTGCGCATCAAGCGCAGGGCTAAGTGCGGTATGTACGGGCGGTAATTGAGCCGTGTCTCCAATCAGGAGCAACCTACATTGCTCCCCACTTTGAACGTACTGAATAAGGTCATGCAGTAAGGAGCCATTTTCAAAAAGTTTGCTTTGCTGCTGTTGGTTGGCAATCATAGAGGCCTCATCTACCACAAATAAGGTACGCTTAAACTTATTCTTTTGCAGCTTAAAGCTCAGGTTCCCTTGGCGTTCTTGTTGGGTAAAATAGATGCGTTTGTGGATGGTATATGCTGGCTGATGTGCGTATGCTGCCATGACTTTAGCCGCACGACCTGTAGGCGCCAATAGAACGGTCTTATAGCGCAAGCTACCCATACTTTTGACTAAGGTTCCGACTAAGGTCGTTTTTCCAGTACCTGCATATCCTTTCAACAGCAAGACTTTTTCTTCGGCTGGCTCCGTAAAAAAAGATGCAAAAGAGGATAACGCTAAGGCTTGTGTTTCGGTGGGTGAAAATGGAAAATTGGACTTTAGGGTTTCTAGGAACTGCAAAGCATTCATTGGCTAAAAGTAGTAATGTTTTGTTTATGGATGCATAAATTGAAAAAAATTGTAGATTTGTTACTTATCAAAATCAAACCTTGAAATGAAAAAAGCCTTACTAGCTGTGCTCTGGATTCTTATTGTGTTTTTTGGGTACAAGCTATTCAACTCTGTCTATGAACCTATTCAGTTCAATAAAACCAAAACAGCACGTTATGCCGATGTAATCAAAAACCTAAAGGACATCGGAAGTGCGCAGATTGCGCACAAATCTGTTCATGGCATTTATGCTGAGAATTTTAAAAACTTAGTCGCTTTTATAGATACCGCGCAATATGTCATTGTCGAAAAAAGGGATTCAAGTTACTTGGAGTACGACCGTACCTATCGTATCGATATGTTACGTGAGGTGCAAATCATTGACACGCTTGGATTTGTCTCTGTTAAAGATTCGCTTTTTGGCAATTCCGATCGCTATAAGAGCATGATTCGTGTTCCTGTTAAAGGTATTGATACTGTATTTACCATGAAAGCTGATATCATTGATAAAAACGGGTACCAAGTTCCTGTTTTTGAAGTTAGCGTATCAAAGGATTTGGTGCTGCACGATCAAAACAAGTATTTATTAAAGCAAGAAAAAGCTACTGTTTCTGTTGATGGCGTTAATGGACCTTCTATTATTTTGGGCTCTTTAGCCGAAGTTAGTACGAGCGGAAACTGGCCAACTATTTATGATGCCGGAATCGAAAAATAAACCATCAGCAAAAGGAAGTTATTTGTCCATTCACGTGCACGTGAATGGACTTTCTTTTTTTACCCACAACCATCTAGGTCGGGTATCTTCCATATACAGAGAGCAGTTTGCGCATCAAGTACGCCCCGATAACCTTCACAACCTACTTCTAGAGGCACTCAAGCGAGAAAAACTAGTTGACTCATCATTTTTGGAGGTTCGCTGTAGTGTAGAAAACAACCTAGCCACTATAGTTCCGAAAAAACTATTTGAAGAAGCTTCATTAAAAGAATACCTCCATAAAGACATTGACTTAAAAGAAAACGATTTTATCACACATGACCATCTTCCGCACGCTGATTGGGTTGGTGTCTATGTGCCGTATGTAAACGTAAACAACATGCTCTTGGAACAGTTTGGTAGCTTTACCTACTACCATGCGGCTAGTGTTTGGATTGGTGCATTAAACACACACACCAAGGCAGATGGTGAAGCTGTTTGGGGGCTGTACAAAGAGGGCAGCAATCTTCATATTGCCTTATTTCGCAACAAATATCTTCAGTACTATTCTAGTTTTGTGGCATCCAGTCCAGAGGATGTAGCCTATTACGTGCTGCTCACAGCAAAAGAACTCAACATAAATCCTGAAGAGGTGCCCTTATATGTGGCAGGAAGTATCGCAGCGGAAGATGAGGTGTACAACGAGCTCTTTCCGTTTGTTAGAAGCATTCATTTACTTCAACCTGAATCCAAACTTAAGTTTGACGTGCCTCAACTGCAACTACATCAAGATTTCTGTTTGCTAAATTTATATTAATGCGCATCATTTCTGGTAGTCTAAAGGGGCGGCGCATCAGTCCACCGAAAAACTTACCCGTGCGGCCAACAACCGATCGGGCAAAAGAATCCTTGTTTAATATATTGGCACATCAATACAATTTTGATGATTGCGCAGCTTTGGATTTATATGCTGGAACGGGAAGCATTAGCTATGAATTTGCTTCGAGAGGCGTAGCGGCAGTTACCGCAGTTGATCAGAGCGCAGCTTGTGTGCGTTTTATTAACGAAACTTCAGAACGCTTAGACCTTTCAATAACACCTGTAAAAAGCCCTGTCGAAAAGTTTCTGGCGTATTGTGGAAGTACTTTTCACTTCATTTTTGCCGATCCGCCCTATGCGTTTACGTCGGAGCAGTACAAAAACCTAATCACCACCATATTTGATCGAGCACTACTAAACAAAGATGGAGTATTTGTGGTAGAACATGCGCCTCAAATTGACTTAGCCACGCTGCCACACTTTAGCGCATCGAGGAACTATGGTGGCTGTGTTTTTTCGTTTTTTGAGAAGTAAACCTACTCCTTACCTGCACGGAATAGATATTCCTTTTCTTCTTTAGTAAGGCTTTCGTAACCCGAATCGGCAATTTTATCTAGTATGGCGTCTATCTTTTTTTGGTTTACCCCAGACGTTGCTTTTGTGCTAGTGGTCTGCCGCTTACGCCTTGGAGCTTTGCTCCTTTTTGATGCAGAAAAAAGGGATTTAAGTTTAGCAAAAGTACCCATAAACCATCCGCCTATATCATTACCTTTTAGGTATTGACGCTGATAAAGATATCCCCAAGCAGCACCCCCAAGATGCGCCAAATGACCACCTGAATTAGTGCTTGGAATCAAAAAATAACTCATTAAAATAAACCCTAAAGCGATATATACAATGGGAATAGAAAAAACGAATACACGTACGGGAGCATTGGGCATATACGAGGCCATAAAAACCAACACCGCCATAACGCCAGCAGAGCTGCCAATCAATACTGATTTGACCCCATAAAAAACAGGAAATATATTAAAGGACAAGACATAAAACACGCCTCCAGCAATAACACCGATAAAAAAAGTATTTAACAGGAGTTCCTTTTTAAAGAGGTTTAGCATCATTTTTCCAGCGACATAAAGCAACAGCATATTCCAAAAGATGTGACCTAATGAGCCGTGAAAAAAGCAATAGGTAATTATTGTCCAAGGCTTGATCAAGAGTTCAGAAAAATCTGTGGAAAGCTGAACATATTCAAGCAGGCTAGGAAGCGAACCCTTAAAAAGAAATAAAAATGGGATAAGCAAGTTGGGCAATACATAAATCAATACCAAAATTGCAATGAGCCGTTCGAGTATGTCAAGCCTCGATATGGTCTGCTTTATTTTTTGTTGTATATCCATTACGATAACCGATTTTTGTTAAACTGATTTCGCTTCCAATACCACATCATTAGAAAGCCGGTTACGGCACCACCAATATGCGCAAAATGGGCAATCGGCCCCATGGAATACGAAGTAAAGCCAAAAAATAAATCCATCAACAAAACTAGGGGCACAAAGTACTTTGCCTTGATGGGAATAGGTAGAAAAAGCAGCATCAACGCTGCATTGGGAAACATAAACGCAAAAGCGACCAATGTTCCGTACAATGCCCCAGAAGCACCAACCATAGTAACGTTAAACAAGGAACGTCCATGTTGTTGTAAATAGGAATATGCTTCCTCACCAGAAAGGCCTTGTGCTGCTAAAAAATCCACATCTTGTTGAATCTGCAGGTGATAAACAAATAATTGGAGCGCTGCGGCACCCAAACCTGTTGATATGTAAAAAAACATAAATTTGTTTCTTCCCCACATTAGCCCCAATGGCGCACCAAACATCCACAAGCCAAACATATTAAACAGCAGATGCGAGAAATCGCCGTGCATAAACATGTGGGTGATCAATTGCCATACACCAAAGAGTTCATTTTTAGGGTAGTGCAACGCAAGTAAATCGTAAACGAGTTCACCAACAAATATGCTCCCCAAAAAAACAAGGATGTTGATGATCAGGAGTTGTTTTATAATATCTGGAGTGCTGCTCATAAAGTAAAAAAGGATTCCATTGCTTGCGCAGACAACACATGGAAGGTTGCTTTTCCATCTGGCGTGCGATTGGCTTCTTTACAAGCAAGTAGTTTGTGTATCAATTCAATTTGTTCGTGAGATGCCATAGAACGACCCATTGGAATACATCGCTGTTTTGCTAGTGCACGTGCCATTACATCTCGTTGCGAAAAGGCATGAACCGTGCCATGGGTGGTTTGTGTCAGCCATTCGTCCAAAAAATGTGGGATATCCGTCTCGTCAAAAACTTCGGGAATAGCGTTAAATTCTATGGTATCGGTATTACTACTTGCAATACCGAATCCCATGTCCAGAAGCAACTGCTTATGTGTGTCAAGTAATTGAATGCTGGGAACGTCATAGGTAAGCGCAAGTGGAATGGCTAATGTCTGCGAACCAACTTCTTTGGTTTCCCATTCACGCATATAGGTTTCATACAAAACTCGTTCGTGAGCACGTGCCTGATGTATAATCATTACGCCGTTTTGGTGTGGTGCAATGAGGAATTTTTTGCCCCATTGAAAACTTATGGAAATGTCTTTTGATTC
>JAURDG010000125.1 GCA_030828025.1 Flavobacteriaceae bacterium
TTCCTGGCATGTGGGACAAAATCATCGATATTGATTATTGCCATATTCAACCTGAATTGCCGAATCGAATTAGAAATGAGGTCAAAGCCTATGCACGTACCAACGGACTAACCTTTTATGATGCACGCGCTAAAGAAGGCTTTTTGCGCTCGTTGATGCTTCGCAGCACTGCTGCGGGTGAAATAATGGTCGTTATTCAGTTTTTTTATGAAGACATTACAGCGCAACATGCCTTAATGAATTTTCTAAAGGAGGCCTTCCCCGAAATAACATCCTTGCAGTACATCGTAAATGAAAAGGCAAATGACAGTATTTATGATCAAGAAGTGCATTGCTTCAGTGGAACCCCGTTTATAACGGAATATATGGGAAAACTAGCATTTCGTATCACGGCAAAGGCTTTCTATCAGACCAATTCCGCGCAAGCTGAAGTGTTGTATGCTAAAGCACTTGCGCTAGCAGATTTGAAACCAACCGATGTTGTTTATGATTTGTATTCTGGCTTAGGAACTATTGCACAATACATTGCGCATGCCTGCAAAAAAGTTGTTGGTATAGAATCTGTTGCTGATGCTGTAATAGCCGCCGTAGAAAACGCCAAACGCAATTCGATTGATAATGTAGCTTTTGAAGTGGGTGATATGCGAAAAGTTTTCACAGACGAATTTGTTACCAAACACGATGCGCCAGACATTATTATTACCGATCCGCCACGAGATGGCATGCATCCATCGGTAATTGAACAATTAATTAAAATAGAAGCATCTAAAATACTGTATATCAGTTGTAATCCAGCAACACAAGCGCGTGATTTGGCGTTGCTAAAAACTAAGTATAACGTATTAATAAGTCAAGCGGTTGATATGTTTCCTCACACGCAACACATCGAAAATATTGTACTTTTACAAAAGACCTGATGAGAACATTTCGACTCTATTTTGTTTTTCTTTTCGCAGCACTACTAGGCTGTGAACCTGATGATATCTGTATTGAGGGTGTGGCTGGAACACCAGAGTTGGTCGTTGTTTTTTACGACAAAAACAACCCAAATACACCAAAAAATGTGGCAAATCTACAAGTAAAAGGTATGGATAACGAGACATTGTTGTATAACGCAACGAATGATTCCATTGCGTTGCCATTAAAAACAGGGGCATCTATGAGTTCTTTTTCAATAAAAAAGATTGAAAATGAAGTGGAGCATGAGGCCTTACTGGAAATAAATTACACCACAAACGATCAGTTTATCAGTCGTGCTTGCGGGTTCAAAACCACATTCGAAATTGCGACAATATCAGACACAAAAACCAATAGTTGGATTCAAGGTATAGAAATCATAACTAAATCTATTTCAGATACTAAACAACCCCATGTTAAAATATTACATTAATATATTCACATTTCTATATTTTGGTGTTTTACTCGCCCAAAATGAGGTCGTTTCTGACAGTTTAGTAACGAAAACACGCTACGGAATACGCCTTGGCATAGACTTAAGCAAACCCATACGTGCGCTGGTTGAGCCTACATACAAAGGGCTCGAATTGGTCGGTGATTATCGTCTTAGCAAAAATCTGTATGTTGCTGGAGAGTTGGGCAATGAGACCAAAGTCGTCAATCATGATGCGGTGCACTTTAAAACCAATGGAAGCTACCTCAAATTAGGAATCGATTATAACGTATATGATAATTGGGAAGGGATGGACAACCTAGTAGTTGTTGGCTTTCGGTATGGTTTTAGCCAACACAAGCAAACCTTATTGGGGTATTCCATACATCAACCAAATCGGTATTGGAACGAGAGCAATCAAGTAACACTAGTAAATGCTAAAGAATACGACGGCTTAAATGGCCATTGGATTGAACTGCAAATAGGAATAAAAGCCGAACTTCTACGCAATTTGTATATGGGAATTAGCCTACAAATGCATCGGCTACTTGCAGACAAAGACCCCGAAAACTTCGAAAATCTGTTTATTCCAGGATTTAATAAAGTACTTACCGACAATCCTTATGGGGCAGGAATCAATTATACCATTAGTTACCAACTACCGATTTACAAAAAGTAGTTACCACTTTTTTGGTTGTTTTTTCCAAGGGAATTTAACAAAGAGCTGGTTTTTCTTAACCAAAAATTTAGGCGCACAAAAACTCGCCAACACCGCCGAACCCAAAAGCAACGGAATATAGGGTAACGGCATAATGAAGCCAATAGAAAACCTAAAAAAAACAAATAAGACTCCGAACGTTAACAGGTTAAACACTAATGCTTTGGTGGTGGCTTTCATTGCTGTTCTTTTATTTTGTGTATTTTCTTTGTTCCGCTGTATAATGCATACTTAACCAGCCTGCTTTCGAGTTTTCCGTTAAACAGTTTTATTTTTCGAGATGGGCGAAGCCCAACAGATTTAATCGCCTCAAGATTCGCCGTAATAAACCAGGCGTTAGTTCCAGGATAGTTTTGTTTTAGCGTATCCCCTATTTGCTTATAAAAAGAATTGATGTCAATAGCCAAACGCTCGTCATAGGGTGGATTAAAAACGATGTGTAATGGCTTTTCGGGGTTTTCTTTCGTTGAAGTAAAGAAGTCTTGCGAATAGAGTGTTATAAATTCGGATAGATTTGCATTTTCAATATTCTGCTGTGCCTTTCGAATGGCAGATGGTGCCTTATCATAACCGATTATCTTATGGGTGAACTCACGCACTTTATTTAGGGAAGATTCCTCAATTTTGGTATAGAGCTCATTATCCCAATCTGTCCACTTTTGAAAAGCAAATTCCTTACGGTTTAGGTTTGGCGGAATATTACAGGCAATCATGGCTGCTTCGATAAGTAACGTACCACTTCCACACATAGGATCTAGAAAATCAGTATATCCATCCCAATCGGATAGCAACAGCATTCCTGCTGCCAGCACCTCATTGATTGGGGCGATATTTGTGGCTGTGCGATATCCGCGTTGATGCAAAGATGCACCTGAACTATCTAAAGACACCTCGACAAGTCTATCGGTAACATAAAGATGTATGCTCAAGTCGGGGAAATCCTTATCGACACTTGGACGAGCACCAGTTCTTTTTCTAAAGCGATCTACAAGTCCGTCTTTGGCCTTTTGGGCAATGTACATACTGTTTTGATTCCCGCTCATGAGTACTGTTGTGCGAATGGCGAACGTCTGTTCATTGGACATGTATTCTTCCCACGGAATCTTATGCATAACATCATACACATCTTGTTCGGAAGCAATAGGCTGATTTGCAATGGGCTTAAGAATACGAAGTGCAGTGCGCAAACACAGATTTGCTTTGTACATAAATCCGGTGTCGCCCACAAATTGAACATTTCGGACGCCTATTTTAATTGACTGTGCCCCTAAGTTCTTGAGTTCTTTTGCTAAAATTTCTTCAAAACCAAAGAGTGTTTTAGCAACCATGGGGAACAATCCCGCTTCATTCTGCTTCATAGGGCTAAAATAGTTTAAATTTGCAGTATGACCGACGCTAATCCTGCATGGTATCAAACTTGGTTTGACACTTCCTATTACCACACCTTATATCAGGATCGGGACGTGCATGAAGCCCAGTTTTTCCTGCAGAACTTAATCAGCCGACTTCCGATACACAAAACCGATGACATCTTGGATGTTGCCTGTGGTCGTGGCAGACATAGCCTGTATCTTGCCAAAGAAGGCTTTAACGTTATAGGGTTAGATTTAAGCCCCAACAGCATTGCCTTTGCCAAGCGCAAAGCTGCTAATCAAGGACTAAACGCCACATTTAACGTGCACGATATGCGCACAGTAGCACCCAAACAGGCAAGTGTTCTCCTTAACTTATTTACCAGTATTGGCTATTTTGAAGATAGACAAGATAACGACAAGACCATCATGGCGTTCTATGAAAGTTTGTTGCCCAATGGCATAGCGGTAATTGATTTTATGCATGTTTCGCTGGTAAAAAAACACTTAGTTGCTGACGAAGTAGTGACCAAAGACGGCATTACATTTACCATAAATCGAACGTGTGCGGCTGGTTGGATTACAAAAAATATTTCCTTTACAGAAAACGGAACAACTTATGCGTTTCAAGAGCGGGTGGCAGCACTTGAGCTAAATGACTTTAAGCAAATGCTTGAACAGGTTGGCTTTACTGTAGAACATACCTTTGGAAATTATTCTTTAGATCCGTTTTCGCCAGAAACGGCAGAACGCTTAATTTTAGTGGCTAGAAAATGAATTATATATTACCCTTTCTTGCAGTTGTGCTTGGAGCACTATTTATTTTGGTTGGAAAAACAACAATAAAGAAGCGTTTGCCCTTATTGTTGGCGTTTAGCGGTGCTTTTCTTTTGGCAACAACCATAACGGCTGTATTGCCCGAACTCTTTAGTCACAAAGAACTGACGATTAGCTATTGGATTTTAGGCGGAATTGTGGTTCAAATCGCTTTAGAAAACTTGACCAAAGGAGCAGAACACGGGCATATACATCTCCACCACAATGCGAA
>JAURDG010000075.1 GCA_030828025.1 Flavobacteriaceae bacterium
AAAAAGATATTATACATATCGTCCGAAGTCGTTCCTTACCTTCCTCATAGTGAGCTTTCTAATATGGCTTTTGAGGTGCCTAAAATGGTAAATGATCGTGAAGGACAGACACGTATCTTTATTCCTAAATACGGGTTGATCAACGAACGCCGCCACCAATTACATGAAGTAATCCGCCTTTCGGGAATGAATTTGGTCATCAACGACATAGACATGCCACTGATTATCAAGGTCGCATCGATTCCCAAAGAACGTATGCAAGTTTATTTTATTGATAACGAAGACTACTTTAAGGGTCGTGGCTTGTATGCCGACGAGGAAAAAACCCTATTTGCGGACAATGAAGAACGCGCAATTTTCTTTGCCAAGGGCGTTATAGAAACCGTTAAAAAATTAAACTGGTCTCCCGATATTATCCACGTTCAAGGATGGATTTCAGCACTTGTTCCCTTGTATTGCAAGCATTATTATAAAGATGAACCTTTATTGTCAATGACCAAAGTCGTAACGTCTTTCTTTACGCCTCCTTTTTCGGGTAAACTAGATGGAGATTTGTTTTCCAAAATTGCCTTTGACGGAATAGCCGGCGAACACATGAACGAGCTTAAAGAGCCTACGTTGGACAGTATGTTTTGTAATGCCGCCCAGCATTCAGATGGCATAATCCTTGCATCTGAAGATGTGTCCAAAAAAGTGAAACAATATGTCAAGTCAAGCAACAAACCCATACTTGATTTATCTGCTGAAAACGACGTACTTACCGCCCATGAGAAATTTTACACGTCTGGATTATAATCGTGTTATGACAAAAAACCTTCTACTAATCGCTTCAGTTCTATTGTTATTTAGTTCTTGTGATAAAAAATTCAATACCGTTGGCGCAACATTGCTCCCCAAAGACCAATTTCCAAGTAGCAAAGCAACATATCCCATCACCGTTCAACATCTGCCTACAGAAGTTGTGCAAACAAGCAATTTAATAAGGAGTACGTCTAACAATAGCTTTTCGACTACGCTACAATTAGGCACCTTTCAAAACGCATTGTATGGCGATACCAATGCTGCTGTGGTGGCACAACTGGTTCCACTGAGTACATCAAATTTTGGCGCAAAAACAGTTGAGGTAGAAGCAACAGATTTTGACGAAGACGAACAGGTGCAGCATGTTTGGTTGGAAATACCTTTTTTTACCAATCAAACCGATGCAGACAATGACGGCTTGATTGACATCTACGATATTGACGACAATGACCCCAACAGCGATACAGACGGCGATGGCGTTAGCGACGCTGCAGAACGCAATGCGGGGACTGACCCATTAAATCCAGATACTGATGGCGATGGCATTGGTGATGCTTCCGATACAGAAACCGAGAATCCAAATGCAGCAAGAACACTTTATGCGATAGACTCCTTATTTGGTGCTCGAGAAGCTTCTTTTCGCATTGAAGTATATAAAATCAATCAGTTTCTTCGTGACTTAGATCCAGATAAAAACTTTGAGGTTGCTCAAGCCTATTATTCAAACTTTAATATTGCAGCATGTAAGGATACAGCACTGGCAAACTTGACCACAACCTTAGATTTTAATGAAGTTGTTGTAGGTGAAGATACGAGGATTTCACCTCGCCTACGCATTCCGTTGGACACGGCTTATTTTCAAACCAATTTTATTGATCGAGAAGGGGATGAAATCCTTAAAGATGTGGTTTTGTTCAAGGACTTTTTTAGAGGTATTTCGATTGAGACTTCTGATTTTAGTGCGCCACTGTTGATGCTACTTGACTTTAATGCGATGCAACTCAAGGTTTCGTATGAATACAATACAGATGCCGAAGGCACAAAAGCAACGACAGATTTTGTGTTAAACGCTGCTGGAACGATTAAGTTTAATGCCATAACCAAGACCACAGCTGCAGATGCTGCGTTGGCGCAGCTGTACAGCAACCAAGAAGCACCGCAAATTGCATTGGGTGGCGGTTTGGGTAGTATAGCCACGCTCAATCTTTTTGACGATGGGATTGACCAAGCAGGCTTATTGGACGAACTTAAAGATAAGCCATGGCTAATTAATGAGGCAAGCATCACACTTTTTGTAGATGAAGCTGCGGTCAGTCAATACGGATTAGATGTTCCCAATCGTTTGTTTTTGTACAATGCAGTAGCAAATAGCCCGTTGTCTGATTATCAACTGGATACTTCGGCAACAAGCGAATTGAGCAAAATCATTCATGGTGGTTTTTTGATAGAAGAGGAAGGTGTTCGCTATTATAAAATTAGAATCACGGATCACGTGCGCAACATTATTAAAAATAACTCCGATAATATTCGTTTAGTTCTAGCTGTTACTGGCGAGCTTAGTAATGCAAAAATGTCTCTTGTTCCAGATTCTTCGATTCGTGTTCCTTCGGAGTCCGTTGCCCTTCCTAAGTCTGTTGTGCTTGTTGGTCCTGGTACGCAAAACCCAGCTTTATTGGAGCAACGATTAGCACTCGAATTGTATTATACAGAAATCGAATAAGCATGTGTGGAATTGTAGGCTATACGGGACACAGAACTCCTACACACATTGTTTTAGCTGGATTAGGTCGTCTGGAGTATAGAGGCTATGACAGTGCTGGAATAGCCATGCTAAACGATTCGTTGAAAGTTGTCAAAACCGCAGGCAAAGTTGCTGATTTGGTTAAAAAGACAAAAAAAATCAACACCAAAGGCATACATACAGCCTTAGGCCATACGCGTTGGGCGACACACGGAGTGCCTAACGACACCAATGCACATCCCCATTTTTCAAATTCTGGAAGATTTGCGATTGTGCACAACGGCATCATCGAGAATTATGAGCCCTTAAAACAAATGCTCATTCAACGTGGATATAGCTTTCAATCCGAAACGGACACCGAAGTGTTGATTAACCTTATTGAAGACGTTTATCTAAACGAAAATGTAAGTCTTCCAAAGGCAGTTCAACTGGCTCTTTGTCGCGTTGTAGGTGCCTATGCCATTGGCGTTTTGGACAAAGAAGCACCTGGACAAATGATAGCTGCAAAACTCGGTAGTCCGTTAGCCATTGGTATTGGCGAGGATGAGTTTTTTATCGCTTCGGACGCAAGTCCATTTATTGAATATACCAACCGAACCATTTATTTGGAGGATTACGAACTGGCTGTAGTACATCCAAAAAAAGGACTACAAATAAAAAAAGTACATGACTTTTCTTCTGTTGACCCATATATTGAAGAGCTAAAACTCAGTTTAGAAAGTATTGAAAAAGGCGGGTATGATCATTTCATGCTGAAAGAAATTTTTGAGCAGCCGCAAGCCATCATAGATACCTTTAGGGGACGAATGCTTGTCGATGACAACCTGATAAAACTTTCTGGTTTAGAGGAACATTTAGACACCTTTTTAACTGCAGATCGCATTATTTGTATTGCCTGCGGAACTTCGTGGCATGCTGCCTTAGTGGCGGAGTATATTTTTGAGGAATTGCTGCGCATCCCCGTTGAGGTAGAATACGCATCGGAGTTTCGTTATCGAAATCCAGTCATCAACTCGGGAGATGTCGTCATTGCCATTTCTCAATCTGGCGAAACTGCCGACACCCTTGCAGCCATCAAACTGGCTAAATCGCTTGGTGCTTTTGTGTTTGGTGTCTGTAATGTTGTCGGGTCAAGTATCGCTCGTGAAACCGATACTGGAGCTTACACGCATGCTGGCCCCGAAATAGGTGTTGCTTCAACCAAAGCCTTCACTACACAGATTACCATATTGTCGCTTATTGCTACACGACTGGCGCAAGCCAAGCAGACCATTACTAAAGAGGATTTTCACAAAATTTTAGTTGCGTTAGAACAGATTCCCCAACAAATTAAAGCAGTACTTTCTAAGAGTGAAGCAATCAAATCCATTGCGCAGGCTTACCATAAGGCGACAAACTGCCTCTATTTGGGTAGAGGCTTTAATTTTCCTGTAGCGCTAGAGGGCGCATTAAAACTCAAGGAGATTTCGTACATCCATGCGGAGGGATATCCAGCAGCCGAAATGAAGCACGGACCCATTGCGCTTATTGACGAACAAATGCCCGTAGTGATCATTGCCACACGAAAGGGACATTACGAAAAAGTGGTGAGCAATATTCAGGAAATTAAATCTCGAAAAGGAAAAATAATCGCTGTTGTGACTGTTGGTGATGAGGCTGTTGCTGCCCTCGCCGATCATGTGATTGAAATTCCTGAAACTTCGGAAATGCTGACGCCATTGCTTGCGACGATTCCATTACAATTGCTCTCCTATTACATTGCTGTTTTACGTGGATGCAATGTAGATCAGCCACGTAACCTTGCCAAGTCCGTTACGGTAGAGTAAGCGGCAAGTTTTTCACTCAAGTTGCAGATAAAAACAGCGCCAATAGCTTAATTTTATATATTTGAATAACAATAAAGCTATTTCACTCGCCATCATCATTCCGTGTTTCAATGAGGCTAATCGGCTACCTGTCATGGCTTACCAAACCTTTATGGAACAACAAAAAGAAGTGTCCCTTTTTTTTGTAAATGACGGTTCTAACGACAACACTGCAGATGCACTCCGAAAAATGGTGGCATCGTACTCTTCTCAAGCACATGTTTTGGACTTACCCCAAAACGTCGGAAAAGCCGAAGCCGTTCGCTATGGGTTTCTTTATACCCAATCGCATTTTGAGCACAAGCAGCTCGCCTATTTAGATGCCGACTTGTCCACTACACTTGAAGAAGCATTTTTACTTTCACAGCAGATAAATGCAAACACCAGTTTTGTTTTTGGTTCTCGAATTTCAAAAGATGATAATTTCATAGCGCGAAAGTGGTATCGCTATTTAATCGGAAGAACAATTGCCACAGTCATTTCAAAAATGTTGGGTATGGCTGTTTATGATACGCAGTGTGGCTGCAAAATTTTTGACAGTAGTGTAGTGCCAACAGCTTTTGCTGATGCATTTACTTCACGTTGGCTTTTTGATGTTGAAATCTTTTATCGCCTTAAAAATCACTTAGGAAAAACGGAATTTTTACAAAAAAGTAAAGAAATTCCATTGCAGCAATGGATAGATAAAGGGGATTCACGGGTAAAGATGAGTTATATGTTTCGCTTGTGGATTGATTTGTATATGATTTTTAATCGTTATCATAAAAAATGAAAAGACTACTCCCTGCTTTGAATAAGAATACCCAATTTGGCTATTTTTTCTTTTTTGTAGTTGTCATTCGTTTGATTTTGAATGGGGTCGTGCCGCTAATGGATAAAACCGAAGCCCGCTACAGCGAGATTGCGCGCTTGATGGTAGAGACTGGTGAATGGATTGTCCCTCAGATTGATTATGGTATTCCGTTTTGGGCAAAACCACCTCTTTCGACTTGGGCATCTGCCCTGAGCATCCAATTTTTTGGCGATGCTGAATTTTTTGTTCGCTTTCCTTATGCGATAATCTGTATTGTCATGGCGCTTTTTTTGGGCAGGTATGCTCGTGGGCAAGAGCAATCGTTTTTTTTGCCAGGATTTATTTTGTTGACACTCCCTGAGTTTTTTTTACATCTTGGGGTAGTTTCCACTGATGTGTTTTTGGCCTTTAGCATTTCATTGGTGATGCTATCCTTTTGGGAAGGAATCCAAGCACACAGCAAGTCTTTTTGGCGGTATTTATTTTTTGTTGGAATGGGTTTGGGTCTATTGGCCAAGGGACCTATTGTTGGCGTGTTAACGGTTCCGCCGATTGTTCTGTGGTGTTTTTTTAATAAAACTGTTTTTCAGCAACTCAAAAAATTCCCGTGGGTTTTAGGTAGTCTTTTGACACTAATCATGGCACTACCGTGGTATTGGCTTGCTGAATTGAGGTCTCCTGGATTTATAGATTATTTTTTTGTTGGCGAACACTTCAAACGCTATGTTGACGCCAACTGGGCAGGAGACAAATACGGCTTTCCCAAAAATCAACCGCTAGGTATGATTTGGTTGTTTTTAATGGGTGCCATACTGCCTTATGCGTTTTTGTTGATTAAAAAAACCATCACGTATTGTAGGGTCGGCAAACCTAATGCTTGGGTTACCTATTTGCTTTTTTGGCTCCTTTGGACACCCTTGTTTTTTACTGTTTCCAAAAGCCTGATTCACCCTTATACACTTCCCGTAATGGTGCCCGCAGCCTTGCTTATTGTCCATTTTTGGGATACCATTTCTCGAAAAAGGACACTGATTTATGCAGGCATGGCATTTCCGGTATTGGCAATTGCGGTCTATTTTTCGGGACACATGGATCGTGTTTTTCAAACCAATTCAGACAAATATTTGGTTACGCCTTTTGCCAATAAAACCTTGTACACCTTGAATAGCAAAAGCTTTTCCAGTCAGTTTTATAGCCGAGGGAAAATAAGGCTTATTTCTGCGGAAGATTTAGTTCAAAATGAAGATACCCTTACGCTGTTGATAACCAACAAACAGATGAAACAACTAAATGATACGCTGACAGCGAGACTTATATGCCTTAAAGCCGCTCCTAAAAAGG
>JAURDG010000085.1 GCA_030828025.1 Flavobacteriaceae bacterium
GAACAAGGTAAGTTAGACCCGTTTAACGGCAATTGGATAAGCGGCATTAAGTTTATTGACGAAATAACCTTAGGAAATGCTGAACTACGCCCATATTGGCCTTTTATTCATCTCTCTAAATTTTCGCAAAATAACTTACCGTCTGATACGCTAAATAATAAGGGGCGCAACACCTATTACATGCTGCCTTTGTTTTTAGGATTGTTAGGTGTTTTATTTATGTTGCAACACGACAAAAAGCGTTTTTGGGTACTACTGCTGTTATTTTTGTTTACCGGACTTGCCTTAAAAGTATATTTAAACGAGCGGGTTTTTGAGCCACGAGAGCGCGACTATGCCCTGGTAGGCTCCTTTTATGTGTTTTCCATGTTTATTGGAATTGGTGTATTGGCACTAGCCGACAGCCTCAAAAGATGGATCGGCTCAAAAGTAGCGGCACCGCTTTCTGTGGTGGTCTGCATCCTGGCTGTTCCCGTGCTGATGGGTTCACAAAACTGGGACGACCACGACCGCTCCAATCGCTACACGGCGCAATCAACGGCAAAAGCCTATCTAGATTCCGTTGTTGAAGATAAGGATGCCATGATATTTACCATAGGCGACAACGATACCTTTGCTATTTGGTATGCACAAGAAATTGAAGGCTACAGAACAGATGTGCGCAGCATTAACACACAACTGCTGGCTACGGATTGGTACATCGATCAGCTTAAGCGAAAAACCTACGAAAGCAGTCCTATTCCGTCGCAGCTCACGCACAAACAATACACTCACGGAACCCGAGACTATATCAAGTTTGAGGCTATTATTGATAGTGTACGTTGGGATTTGGGTGACTTTGTTGATTGGATTGCTAGTGAACACCCACGGACACGCTACAAGCATCTACTGAGTCAATACGATATTGACTTAAGTCGGGTTCCAGAACAAACCCAAAATTTGGTTTATTATCCTACCAATAAGATTCGCATCCCTGTAAACAAAGAAAATGTGCTGAAGAGCGGAATCGTAAAGCCCGAAGATGCTAACCTTATCGTGGACTATATTGATGTTGATTTGCCCGCTTCCGGCTTGTATAAAAACCGCATTATGATGCTTGACATCTTGCGCAATAACGATTGGAAGCGTCCCATTTATTTTACTGGTGGAAGCTATGATGAGTCCGAATATATATGGATGAAAGACTATTTACAATTGGATGGTTTGGTGTATAAGTTGGTTCCAATCAAAACACAGGAAAATCCCGCGAACCCGTACCTAATGGGACGTATTGATACCGAGATTATGTATGCCATTGTCAAAAAATGGGATTGGGGAAATGCCGATAGTCCGGACATCTACCACGACCCGGAAACACGTAAAAATAGCATCTCGTTTCGCAGCAATATGATTCGGTTGGCAGAAGAATTGATGCGCGAAAAACAAAAGGCTAAAGCCATAGAAATCTTAGACTTGTGTTTGGAAAAAATGCCCCTTGACTACTTTGGGTATTACAGTCTTATTACGCCAATAGTCGCTATTTATTACGAAGCTGGTTCTAGCGATAAGGCAAGTACACTCGCAGCGGCTTTGGCACAAAAATACACCGATAAATTACACTACTATTCTGGTTTTAGCAGCACAGATCAGCAACTGTATGCAGAAACCATTTTGATAGATGTGGAGCGTTTGCGCAGCATCGTGGATACTGTTGTTGCTGCCAACGACATCGAAACGGCGAGCGAACTAATAAAAATATTTACAGAATCCTCTCGTACGTTTGCGCCACTATATTCTGCTTATGATTATTACACGCCTATGGCGCCTTATGTTGCAGTGCTGTTTGAAGCAGAAATGCCAGATTCTGGACGAAGGTTGTTTGCGGCTATTGCTCAGGCATACCAAAACAGACTAGCTGTATTTAGTCAAATCCCCGAGCAAGAGCTGAGCTATTATGCACAAAGTATTGCTGTAGAGGTTGGTGGTTATAAAAAACTATTGGAAACCTATCAAGAGGTAGAGCCCGAATTGGACAGTGTGTCGGCTGCCAATAAAGCGTTTAGAACGGCAACAAACCTTTATACGAGTAACTAAACAAAGTCTTTCATCAAGCCAATGAGTGTATTGGCATCTTGTTCGCCACTTTGCCGCCAAACCATTTCTCCCGATTTATAAATCATCAGCGTTGGCAAGCCCTTGACACGTAATGCTTCGGCCAATTTGGGGTTTTTGTCAACATCAATTTTAACGACCTTCCCTGCATCGCCCATGGCGGCAGCCACATCACGAAGTACCGCATGCATCTGTACAGAGGGATCATTCCACTCTGTATAAAAACTTAACAGAATGGGAATATTTGCGTCTATTAATTCACCAAACTTGGACATGATGTCGGTTTTATGGGTCAAAAATACATTTTTTCCAGAACTCAACCTGCATGAACCTTGACCAAAGGCAAGAACAATCAAAAAAAAGTCAGTGTTCATTTTTCTACCTTAACCAATAGTTCCTATTTTTAGCAAAATTCATTTTCCGCCTCATGGCACAAAAACGACTATTCTTATTAGATGCATACGCCCTTATTTTTCGGGGGTATTATGCCTTCATCAAAAACCCACGAATTAACTCTAAAGGGATGGACACCAGTGCCATTATGGGCTTTACCAATTCGCTTTTTGATGTCTTAAAGCGCGAACGCCCCGACTACCTCGCTGTGGCATTTGACAAAGGTGGCTCACAAGTAAGAAACGAAATGTTTTCGGATTATAAAGCCAACCGCGCCGAAACGCCTGAAGCCATCAAGATAGCCGTCCCTTACATTCAAAGCCTACTCAAAGCCCTCCATATTCCAGTCGTTGAATTAGAAGGGTTTGAAGCAGATGACATTATTGGCACCCTTGCCAAACAAGCCGAAAAAGAAGATTTTCAGGTCTTTATGGTAACACCTGACAAGGATTTTGCACAGTTGGTATCAGAAAACATTTTTATGTATCGCCCTGCCCGAATGGGCAACGGCATTGAGATTTGGGGCATCCCCGAGGTTCAGGAAAAATTTGAAATAGAACGTCCCGAACAGGTCATCGACTATTTGGGGATGATGGGCGATTCGGTGGACAACATCCCTGGGCTGCCAGGCGTAGGCGACAAAACCGCCAAGAAATTTCTCGCCCAATACGGAAGCATGGAAGCCCTGCTGGAAAACACCCATGAGCTTAAGGGCAAGATGAAAGAAAATATCGAAGCCAACAAAGAACTTGGATTGCTTTCTAAAAAATTAGCACGCATACTATTGGACGTGCCCGTACAGTTTGATGCTAGCAGCTATGTGTTAAGTGAACCCGATGTTGCTGCCGTAAAAGACATCTTTCAAGAGTTGGAATTCAGGCGTTTAAGCGAAAGCTTTGTTCACGTATTTGCGCCCCATGAAGCCACTGCTGAACCCGAAAAACCAGCTGCCCCACAGCCTGCGCCACAAGCCTTTGACTTATTTCATCAGCCAGGAAGTGGTCAGCAAGAAATTACCTCAACGTTTAAAAACCTTTCCAATACGGCACACCACTACCAATGCGTGCAAACGCCTATGGAACGTAAACTTTTGGTAGAAACCTTGATGCGCCAAAAAAGCGTTTGCTTTGATACGGAAACCACGGGATTGGATGCGCTGACAGCATCGTTGGTTGGGATTGCCTTTAGCTGGCAAGCCCATACAGGTTACTACGTCCCTGTACCTGAACATGAAGCGGAACGCAAAGCCGTTTTAGATGATTTTGTTCCGTTTTTTAAACATGAAGCCATAGAAAAAGTGGGGCAAAACCTTAAGTATGACATTAAGGTCATGCACCAACATGGCGTGGCGGTAAAAGGATCGCTTTTTGACACCATGCTAGCGCACTACATCATCAATCCCGATATGCGCCACAACATGGACGTACTTGCCGAAACCTATTTGGGGTATCAACCCAAACCCATTTCGGAGTTGATTGGCAAAAAAGGAAAAAATCAAGGATCGATGCGTGATGTGCCACTAGACCAACAAACCGAATACGCAGCTGAAGATGCCGATATAACCTGGCAACTCAAAGAACATTTTGAAACGGAACTCGGCAAAAACGAACAGCGCGACCTGCTTCATGACGTGGAACTGCCACTAGTGCGGGTGTTGGCAGCCATGGAACTTGCCGGAATTAAAATTGATGTGCCCTATTTAAATGCGATGTCTAGGCAACTGGCACAAGAGGCTAGCGCACTGGAACAGCGCATTTTTGACCAAGCCGGCGAAACCTTTAATCTGGCATCGCCCAAGCAGTTGGGTCCTATATTATTTGATAAACTCAAACTGGTTGACAAGCCTAAAAAAACCAAAACAGGGCAGTACTCCACCGCCGAAGACGTGCTCTCTACCCTAGCCAAAGACCATGCCATAGTGGCGGATATTTTAGAGTGGCGTAGTGTTCAAAAACTCAACAGTACCTATGTGGCTGCTCTGCCCGAAGACGTAAATGCCAAAACACAACGGGTACATACTGTGTATAACCAAGCTGTGGCTGCTACGGGGCGGCTGAGTAGTAATCACCCCAATTTGCAAAATATTCCCATCCGAACGCCGAGAGGGCAACAAGTCCGCAAGGCGTTTGTTGCCAAAGATGATGCGCATGTGCTGATGGCTGCCGATTACTCTCAAATAGAGTTGCGCATTATTGCCTCGCTAAGCGAAGACCCCAGCATGGTAGCTGCGTTTACCAACAACGAAGACATTCATGCGGCTACAGCAGCCAAGGTATTTGGCGTACCTCTAACCGAAGTAACCCGTGAACAACGCAGCCAAGCCAAAACAGTAAACTTTGGAATTATCTACGGCGTTTCTGCCTTTGGTCTAAGCAACCAAACCACGCTAAACCGCACCGAAGCCAAGGCGCTTATTGACACCTACTACGAAAACTACCCCAAGCTCAAAGCCTATATGAGCCACCAAGTGGATTTTGCTCGTGAACACGGCTATGTGGCAACCGTTTTGGGCAGACGACGCTACCTTAAAGACATTAACTCACGCAACGCTATCGTGCGGGGGGCTGCCGAGCGCAATGCCATAAATGCGCCCATACAAGGTAGTGCCGCCGACATCATCAAACTTGCCATGTTGCGTATTTATGACCGTATGCAAACCGAGGGGCTACGCGCCCAAATGCTGCTACAAGTACACGACGAATTGGTATTTGAATGCCCCAAAGCCGAATTGGACACCCTAAAAGAATTGGTGCAAACCGAAATGGAACACGCCTACAGGCTAAGCGTACCGCTTACCGTAGATATTGGCATAGGGCAAAACTGGTTGGAGGCGCATTAAATTTACCCAAAAAAACAAATCCCAAAATAGCGTTTGCATTGTTGGGGATAGTTTGTACATTTGCAGCCCGCCAATCGGGGGTATTTCCTGTTGGCACAAACAGAGCTAAAACGTATAGAGTGGACTCATTAAGTTATAAAACCGTATCCATCAACAAGCAAAACGCTGATAAACAGTGGGTTGTAGTTGATGCTGCCGACCAAGTATTAGGTCGTTTTTCGTCTAAAGTTGCCAAACTGTTGCGCGGCAAATACAAGCCCAGCTACACGCCGCATGTGGACTGTGGCGACAATGTCATTGTCATCAATGCAGAAAAAATCAAGTTAACCGGCAACAAATGGAGCGATAAATCCTATATCCGCCATACAGGATATCCTGGTGGTCAGCGGTCGCTAACCGCTACGGAATTGTTCCAAAAAGACCCCACACGAATTATCGAAAAAGCGGTTAAGGGTATGCTACCCAAAAACAAATTAGGCGCTGAACTGTTCCGCAACTTATACGTAGTTACTGGCGACAGCCATAGCCACGGCGGTCAACAGCCAAAAGAATTAAACATCAACGAGTTAAACTAATATGGAAACCATCCACAAAATTGGGCGTCGCAAAACTGCCATCGCACGTGTTTATCTTTCCAAAGGGAAAGGCACCATTACGGTAAATAAAAAGCCATTGGACGTATATTTTGCTCCCGCTACATTACAATATAAAGTAAATCAACCTTTTGCCTTAACCGAAACTGCAGGTCAATTTGATTTGGCTGTTTCTGTTGTTGGTGGAGGGCCAAACGGTCAAGCAGAAGCGGTACGCCTTGCTATTTCCAGAGCCTTATGTGTTGTGGATGAGGAGTACCGTGCAGTACTTAAACCC
>JAURDG010000169.1 GCA_030828025.1 Flavobacteriaceae bacterium
GCGCGAAGTTTTTGTAGGAACTCTAGCAACCATTTACAGCGTAGGTGCTGATAGTCCTGAAACATTAAAACAAAAAATGGCTTCAGAAAAACGTGAAAATGGACTGCCCGTATTTACATTAGCCAGTGGCATTTCGCTGCTGTTATTTTATGCTTTTGCGATGCAGTGTATGAGTACTCTAGCCGTGGTCAAGCGCGAAACAAATTCTTGGAAATGGCCAATAATCCAATTGATTGGCATGACATTGATTGCGTATTTTATATCGTTAATCGCCTTTCAAATCATTCAATAAAGCCATATTATGGGGGTCATCATTCAATACGGTCTGGTAGGAATTACATTAATAATGGCTCTGCTATTTTTGGCGAAGAAGTATTTCCCTAAAAAATCTAAAAAATCATGCGAAAGCAACGACTGTGGGTGCCGTTAATTAGCCCAAAGCCACATCTAAAGTCATCATTACAATAAAACCTCCTACGAACCCCAGTGTAGCTATATCGGTGTATTTATCTTGTTGCGTTTCTGGGATGACTTCCTCTACAACAACAAAAATCATAGCTCCTGCAGCAAACGCCAAAGCATAAGGTAAAATTGGCATAAAAAAAGTAACAGCTAAAGCGCCAACTACCGCAGCTACAGGCTCAACAAGTGCAGATGCTTGACCATACATAAAACTCTTTTGACGACTCAAACCTTGACGACGCAAGGGCATAGATACGGCAATGCCCTCAGGAAAGTTTTGAATGCCAATTCCTATTGCCAAAGCAACAGCTCCTGCAATCGAAGCCTCTGGTAGACCTGCAGCAACGCCGCCAAAAAGAACACCAACCGCCAAGCCTTCGGGGATGTTGTGTAAAGTAATGGCCAACACAAGTAAAGTCGTTCTTTGCCATGGGGTTTTGATGCCTTCAGATTCTTTAAAATTGATGTGAACGTGCGGGAGTATTTTATCTAAGGCAAAAATGAAGAGAGCGCCTAAACCAAATCCGATTGCAGCTGGCATAACCTTTACAAATCCTTCGCCAGGGCTCATTTCAATCCCAGGGGCGAGTAAACTCCAGAAACTGGCCGCCACCATTACCCCTCCCGTAAACCCGAGCATTCCATCCAAAAATGACCGTTTCAACGATTTAAAAAAGAATACAAATGAGGCACCAAGTGCTGTAAGTGCCCATGTAAACAAGGTAGCTAAAAAGGCCCCCAAAACGGGATCAATACCCTCAAAAAACTGAATAATCGTGTCCATAATTTAAATGACTAGTCAATAGCAAATTTAACTAATTTCATTGATCAGAAGGTAAGTCTTAACACATAATTCACACGATAATTGCCTATATTTGCAAAATAAAAACAAGAATCATGTATCCACCTGAACTCGTAAAACCAATGCGCGAAGAACTTACATCGGTAGGTTTTGAAGAATTTTCTGATGCGGATCAAGTCGAAGCTGCCATTTCTCAGTCAGGAACTGTCTTAGTTGTGGTAAATTCAGTTTGTGGCTGTGCCGCAGCAAATGCAAGACCTGGTGCAAGAATGTCATTAGCCAATGCTAAAAGGCCTGATCGTTTAATCACTGTTTTTGCTGGTGTAGACCAAGCAGCAACCACTCGTGCTCGCGAGATGATGGTTCCTTTTCCTCCGAGCTCGCCAAGTATGGCACTGTTCAAAGATGGTGAATTGGTTCATATGTTAGAGCGTCACCACATTGAAGGTCGTCCAGCTCAACTGATTGCAGAAAATTTGATCGGAGCCTATAATAGCTTCTGTTAACGCCTTTTCTATTTTGGTGCTCCGTTTACTGTCCTATCCCATCTCAATTGCTTTTTATGCATTGTTCGGGCTGTCCCTTTTAGTGTTTCATCCCATACAGTGGATAGCTCTCAACGCTTTTGGTTATAATACTCATAAAAAATCCGTTGAGGTTTTACAGTTTCTATTGATCCGTTATTTGTGGTTGCTTGGCACTCGCATACGAATGATTGATCTGAAAAAATTGCCGACCGATAAACCACTCATCATTGTTGCGAATCACCAAAGTATGTTCGATATCCCGCCGATCATATATTATTTTCGCAAACACCATCCGAAATTTGTGGGCAAAGCCTCTTTGGGAAAAGGGATTCCATCGGTCAGCTTCAATTTAAAACACGGTGGTTCGGTTTTGATTAACAGAAATAATGGTGCTCAGGCTTTAGAGATGATAAAAACGTTCGGAGCGTATATTCAAAAAAACAAGTATGCCGCTGTTATCTTTCCAGAAGGAACCCGAAGTGTAACAGGCGTGCCTAAACCCTTTAAAGCTAAAGGGCTGTTGTCCTTAATGCAAAATATTCCAGACGCTCTAATTGTTCCCATTACCATTAACAATACATGGAAAACAACACGATATGGTTTTTTCCCTCTGGGACTTGGTACTCGTATTTCATTCAAAATTCATGCCCCTATAACCATCGCCGACCAAGATCATATGACATTGATTAGTGACGTGGAAAAGATCATCACCTCTGATGTGATCGTGACTTAATTCCCTGGGAAATTGGCTTTTCTTTTATTGATAAAAGCATTTGTACCTTCTTTAAAATCCTCAGTAGCAAAGCACTTGCTAAACTCTTCGATTTCAACTTGATAACCATCGGTGCCATCTTGATAATTGGCATTTATAGCCTTAATGGCTGCAGAGATAGCGACCGTGGAATTTGACATAATTTTTTCTGCTATAGCATGACATAACAGCATCAGTCCGTCTTGTTCAACGACGTGATTGACCAAGCCCATACTAAATGCCTTTTGAGCATCTATCATCCCTCCAGTCATGATCATTTCAAAGGCACGTCCTTTACCTATCAGTTGTGGCAATCGTTGTGTCCCACCATAACCAGGAATAACGCCGAGAGACACCTCGGGCAGGGCCATTTTCGAATTATCCGAAGCCACACGAATATGGCAGGCCATAGCCAATTCCAATCCACCGCCAAGGCAAAACCCATTGACTGCTGCAATCACTGGCTTTGTTGATTGTTCAATTAAATCGCATAATTGTGTATGACCGCGTTGCGCCAGGGCACGGGCCTCAGTAACCGAATATTGTGAAAACTCTTTGATATCAGCGCCAGCAACAAAAGCCTTTGTTCCACTTCCAGTAATTACAATAACTTGACAATTTCTGTCTTGCTGAGCTTCATTTATGGCCTCATTCAATTCCATAACTGTATCATAATTCAATGCATTGAGTTTATCAGGTCGGTTCACGGTGATTGTAGTGATGCCTTGATCGGTTTGGTAAAGAAGATTGTCAAATGTCATGATGTTTAGTTTTTAGAAAATTCAATAAAAAATGTTGTGCCATACCCTGACGATGTTTCAAAAAATATGCGTCCACCGTAACTGTCTAAAATCGTTTTTA
>JAURDG010000135.1 GCA_030828025.1 Flavobacteriaceae bacterium
GCTTACACGCCTTATCAGGCTGAAATTGCACAAGGGCGAATGGAAGCCTTGCTAAACTTCCAAACCATGGTGACCGACCTCACAGGCATGGAGTTGGCAAATGCATCTTTGCTGGACGAAGCCACTGCTGCTGCAGAAGCCATGAGCCTCTTATATGGGCAGCGCACAATAGCACAGAAAAAAAACAATACCCACTCGTTTTTTGTGGATGAAAATACCTTACCGCAAACCAAATCGGTGTTGGAAACACGTGCCAATCCTATCGGTATTTCTTTGGTGTATGGAACTCCAGAAACCTTTGTGCCTACAGCAGATTTTTTTGGGGCACTGATTCAATATCCAAGTACCAACGGCAGTATTCCATATCTAAAATCGTTTATTGAAAAAGCTGCAGAAGCAGCAATAAAAACCGCTGTTGCTGCCGATATTTTGAGTTTGGTTGTGTTGGAAGCACCCGGCACCCTCGGTGCAGATGTGGTGGTGGGTAGCACCCAACGATTTGGCATTCCCTTAGGTTACGGAGGTCCACACGCTGCCTTTTTTGCAACCAAAACCGACTACAAAAGAAGCATTCCAGGAAGAATCATTGGTGTGACTCAAGACAGGTCGGGAAACCGAGCCTTACGCATGGCACTACAAACCCGAGAACAACACATAAAACGCGATCGGGCAACCTCAAACATCTGTACCGCACAAGTATTGCTAGCCGTGATGGCGGGCATGTATGCCGTGTATCATGGGCCAAAAGGACTAAAGAACATTGCCTTGCGGATACACCAACACGCTTGCCGTTTGAACAAGGCATTGCAAGCGATGGGTATTCCACAAAAAAACGAATCCTTTTTTGACACGCTCCACATTGAGGCACCCACAAAAAAAGTACGTGCGCTGGCAGAAGAAGCAGGCATCAACCTCAACTACCTCAATGCTAATGAACTTAGCATCTCATTTCATGAGGCAACAGAAGAAGAGCATGTAGATACCATCATCGAAATTCTGGCTAAAGTCATAGGTAAAAAAGCCGTTAAACCTGCTGCGCAGCAAAGCGATTGCCTGCCGATGACGCACAAACGCACAACGCCGTTTTTGACCCATGACGTATTTAAAGCCTTTCACGCCGAAACAGCGATGATGCGTTATATCAAATCGTTGGAGAGAAAAGACTTAGCACTTAATCAGTCCATGATTGCGCTGGGTTCGTGTACCATGAAACTCAATGCCGCCACGGAAATGTTTGCCCTTAGCGACCCGCAATGGAACAATATTCATCCGTTTGCTCCAGTAGCTCAAGCAAAAGGCTATCAAAGTGTATTGCACGACCTTGCCGATTACCTCACCGAAATTACCGGCTTTGGCGGTACATCTTTGCAGCCAAATTCGGGTGCGCAAGGCGAGTTTGCCGGGCTCATGGTTATTCGGGCCTTTCATCAAGCCAAAGGCGACAGCCACCGCAATATCTGCCTTATTCCAGCCTCGGCGCATGGCACCAATCCGGCATCGGCAGTTATGGCAGGCATGCAGGTTGTCGTGGTTGGTACTGATGAGCGAGGAAACATTGACCTTGAAGACCTAAAAGCGAAAGCCGATACACATGCCGAAAACTTGGCAGCACTGATGATTACCTATCCGTCAACGCATGGTGTTTTTGAGTCTTCCATAAAAGAAATTACGAGCTATATCCACAGCAAAGGCGGACAAATTTATATGGATGGTGCCAACATGAATGCCCAGGTAGGCTTGACCAATCCTGCTGCTATTGGTGCAGACGTTTGCCATTTGAACCTCCACAAAACCTTTGCCATACCGCATGGCGGAGGAGGTCCTGGCGTTGGGCCTATTTGTGTGGCAAAACATTTGGTGCCGTTTTTGCCGAACCACGACATTATCCCCACAAGCGGCAATCAGGGAATTGCTGCCCTTTCGGCAGCACCTTACGGCTCCGCATTGGCGTGTTTGATATCTTATGCCTATATCCGTATGTTGGGTGCAGAAGGATTAAAAAAATCAACTGAAATAGCCATTCTAAACGCCAATTACATCAAAGAGCGTATTGCCAAACACTACCCCGTTTTGTATAGCGGCGACAACAATCGGGCAGCACACGAATTTATCATCGATTGCCGTGCCTTTAAAGAAAAAGGAATAGAGGTCATGGACATTGCCAAACGCCTGATTGATTATGGATTTCATGCGCCAACGGTGTCGTTTCCTGTTGCTGGCACCATGATGATTGAGCCTACAGAAAGTGAAAACAAAGAAGAACTAGACCGTTTTTGTGCGGCATTGATTGCCATTCGCTATGAAATAGAAGCCAGCGATGACAAACAAGAAAACAACATACTGCGCAATGCACCGCACACCTTAGCGCAGCTCACGGCTGACGATTGGGAGTTTCCTTATTCACGAGTTGAGGCCGCATATCCATTAAAATGGGTGGCGCAAAACAAGTTCTGGCCATCGGTTCAGCGCGTAGATGAAGCCTTTGGAGATCGTAATTTAGTGTGTACATGCGCACCTGTAGAAGCGTATGAAAATATACAACTTGCTCAAAATAAATAATTTATATTTTATCAATTTTACAACACTAATAAATATTTATAATTTGGGTATCACATAGATTTTCATTATGTTGTGCTGAGCTAATTTTAGCTTATTACTTTTATTCAACTTAACAAAAATTATGGGAATCCATATTACTGGTGTCGGCAGCTATATCCCCAATCATACGGAGCGGAATGAGGACTTTATGAACCATACCTTTATGGATGAGAATGGCACTCCATTTGATCGTTCAAACAGCGATATTATTGAAAAGTTTCAAGCCATTACGGGCATTCAAGAGCGTCGGTATGCTAAACCACATCAAACAGCATCAGACCTAGCCTTTCACGCAGCAGAAAACGCCATACAGGATGCAAACATCGATCCCGAAACGCTCGATTACATCATTGTGGCGCATAATTTTGGCGACATCAAACACGGCAGTACCCAAACAGAAATGCTTCCTTCGTTGGCAACTCGAGTAAAACATAACCTTCAAATCAAGAATCCAAATTGTGTTGCCTATGATCTCATCTTTGGTTGCCCAGGCTGGGTAGAAGGCGTTATACATGCGCAGGCATTTATCAAAGCAGGTATGGCAAAAAGGTGTTTGATTATTGGTGCCGATACCCTATCAAGAATTGCCGACCCTAACGATCGGGATTCCATGATTTATGCCGACGGCGCAGGTGCAACCATTGTAGAGGAAACAGACAAAGAAGGTGGTCTGCTAAGTCATTGTACCCAATCATACTGCAACGAAGAAGCCTTCTTTTTGTTTAACGGATCTGCCTACAACCCCAATAAAGTTCAATCGGATAAATACATTAAAATGTATGGTCGAAAAGTTTATGAGTTTGCCATAAGCCATGTGCCGCAAGCGCTTAAAGAATGTTTGGACAATAGTGGTGTCGAAATTTCTTCGCTTAAATCAATCTTTATTCATCAAGCCAATGAAAAGATGGACGAAGCCATTGTCAAGCGATTTTATAGGCTTTACCGACATCCACAGCCCGAGAACGTTTTGCCTATCAGTATTCATAAATTAGGAAACAGTTCGGTTGCTACGGTTCCTACCCTACTCGATTTGGTTAAACGAGACCAGCTAGATGGCTATAAAATAAACGAAGGCGATGTAGCCTTGTTTGCCAGCGTGGGTGCCGGCATGAACATCAATGCTTTTTCCTACAGATTTTAGCTTATTTCAGTAAGGCTTCTCCAATTGGATTGCCAATTGTGCCAGAAGGATTGCTAATGCCCATAAGGGCACAAATAGTTGGGGCAATATCTGTAATATAGGAAAGCGAATAGGTGCTTCCTTTTGCCACACCAGCACCTAACATCAGCAATGGAATATGCGTGTCGTACACATAAAAAGAGCCATGGGTTGTTCCCTTTTCTCTTTGCATCATATAACCTGGAAGTAACGACAGTACTATATCTCCAGAACGCTTTGCGTTGTGCCCTCTTTGCAATCGCTGAATAAGCGGATTGCTCTTGTTCATATACATTAACGATTGGGTGTTATATGCCGTTGCTATGCCAGGATAATCTAGTAAAAACCCCACAATAAAATCAATCAGATCGTTTTTATTTATGTCCGCTTTGGCTAGTTTTTTATAATCTAAAAAGATTTCATTATTCGATACGTTTCGAATAAGCCCACCTTGCTTAAACTTTGATGTAACGGCATCATGAAGCCGTTGCACAAAGGCTTTGCCATCAAA
>JAURDG010000120.1 GCA_030828025.1 Flavobacteriaceae bacterium
ATTAGTTGTTTATATCATATTTAAAAACTTCAGAAAAAAATAGATGTCCCATATTTGGCAATAATTCGTTGTTTTATGTTCTTGTTTCTGTTGCTCTTCTATTTACTGGTTTACTTTCCAATACAGAAGTTAGCAAAGATGTTCCCTAGAATATCATCGGTAGTTACTTCGCCTGTAACGGTGCCTAATTCATGCAAACATTGGCGAATATCAATAGCCAGCAAGTCACTACTTCTGTTTTCGGATAAGCCTTTTGTTACCTCGCCAATACTTTCCATTGCCGATTGCAAGGCAGCCCAATGACGCTGGTTGCTGATTAGGGCGGCACCTGTATTCCAAGAAACTTGATGACTGAAAAGCGCACGCAAGCGGTCTATATCTGATTTATTGTGTGCGCTAATACACAATAGATCAAAAATAAGTGATGAAACCCCTAAAGCGTTCAGCTCGTTTTCGTAGCGATGCTGCTCGTCTTCGCTAAGCGTATCCTTTTTATTGATGACCAGCAATAGGGTAGCGTCCGAATTGTATAATGCCTGAAGTGCTGTATGGGTCTCTTTAGCTGTTTGCGTTTTTGGGTCAACCACGTAGAGCACGATAGTCGCTTGGGCTATTTTTTCTTTCGTGCGTGCCACGCCCATGGCTTCTACCGTATCGTCTGTTTCTCGAAGTCCAGCGGTGTCAATAAAACGATAGGCAATACCGCCAATAGTCATCGTATCCTCAATGCTATCACGAGTAGTGCCAGCAATATCTGAAACCAAGGCTTTTTCTTCTTGTAATAATGCATTTAGCAATGAGGATTTGCCCGCATTTGGTTGCCCAACCAAGGCAACAGGAACGCCATGTTTAATGGCATTTCCTGTAGTAAAAGAGTCCAATAAATTTTTGAGTACTTTCCGAATATCATCAACCAGAATACCAAGTTTTGCTCTATCCGCAAAGGCAACATCTTCTTCGCTAAAATCCAGCTCGAGTTCAATTAGCGAAGCAAATTCCAACAATTGACTTCTCAAAGCACCTAAGCTATCGCTAATGCCACCTCGAAGATGTTGTACTGCCAAATGATGGGCTGCTTCACTTTCTGCAGCAATCAAATCTGCTACGGCTTCGGCTTGGGTCAAGTCCATTTTTTTGTTCAGAAATGCCCGAAGGGTAAATTCGCCAGGTTCTGCTAATCGCGCTCCACTTTCTTGGAGGCAATGCACAATCTGTTGTTGTACATAAACCGATCCGTGACAGGAAATTTCAACCACATCTTCACCCGTGTATGAATTTGGGTTTTTAAAAATAGTGAGTAGGACTTCGTCTAGCATACTGTCGTTATGCTCAAATGTACCCAAAAGCACACGGTGCGTCTCTTGGTCTGCAAGTTTTTTACCAAAACGAGAAATAAAATGCTTTTGCGCAATTGGTAACGACTGGTCGCCACTCAATCGAATAACCGCTATTGCGGCAGACCCAGGAACAGTTGACAAGGCAACGATAGTGTCATTTATGTTCACAGGGCTACATCTTTTCGATAAGTACGTCTTCGTTTATGTAGCTCGTGCTTATAGTTTTTCCAAAGGGCTTGTATCGCCTTATTTTCTTCTAATTCGGGATTGGTTTCGACATGCGTAACGCCTCTTCTGTTAAATAAATCTTGAATCTCTTGAAAGATTATCGAAGTAACTCCTTTGTTTTGATAGCTATCCTTGATGCCAATTAGATAAAAGGCAGCTTTGTCGTTTTTTCGTTGGGCTTGCCACAAATGAAACAATCCAAAGGGGAACATACGTCCGTTTATTTTTTTAAGTGCTTTGGTAAACGAGGGCATGGTGATGGTAAAGCCAACCATTTCGTCGTGTTCGTCAACGACACATTTGATAAAATCAGGATGCACGTAAGGAAGATATTTCTCTTTGTAATGCTTGATTTGATAGGGTTGAATGGGTACAAATGATTGCAATTTGCTATAGGTTTGGTTGAGTAAATCAAACATGGCATCAATATGGGGTTCAATATCTTTGGTGGTTTTAAAATTTAAGGTGCGTAGCTTGTAACGCTCGCTAATTAGCTTAGCAAATTTGCGTACTTTTTCTGGCGCATCTTGGGCGTCGTAAATGTCAATTTTAAATTCAATCCATTCACTTTGCTTTACCAGTCCGAGCTGCTCCAAATGTTTGTGTTGATAGGGGTGATGATACCAAGTAATCATCGTATTCATGTGGTCAAATCCTTTTACCAATATACCTGCTTTGTCCATATTGGAAAACCCCATCGGTCCTTCAATATAGGTCATGCCTTCTGCTATGGCCACACCTTCAACAGCGGTAAGTAGTTTTTTGCTTACTTCGATATTGTCTATGGTATCGTACCATCCAAAACGAACTTTTGTTTTTTTGAGTTCCTCAACTTCTACCCAATTAATCAGGGCTGCAATCCTGCCGACCACTACACCGTTTTTCTTAGCCAAAAACAGACGCGCCATGGCGTGGTTGAACACATGATTTTTTTTGGGGTTAAAAACTTCTTCCTCTTCTTTGGTTATGGGCGGTACCCATTGTGCGCAATTTTCGTATAATCGAAAAGGGAAGCGAAAAAATGCCTTGTATTGTTTTCGATTTTTGACCTCAATAATTTCAATCATCGTTTTCGGTTTATTTTACGCTCAATACGCTTTTGTTTTTTATCTAATTTACGAAGTCCTTTACCCATACGCTTATCTGTTTTTTTTATAGATTTTCGTTCACTTCGCGCTAGTTTAATGTCTGTGTTGCTTTGAGGTGAATCAGCATAGATTTTATGTTTATCAAATCTGAATGAAAATCCAATTCCTGCGGAAAACAAATGCGGTGTCTTTTTTACACTTGTTTGAATGGCTACATCAAGCTGCATATTTTTATTAAGTAAATATGCAGCACCTGTACCAAGTGTCAAGTCGCTGTATAGCAGGCTGTCGTCTAATTGGTATTCACCATAAAAAGACCAACGATCACGGAAACTATAGGTCAATGTTCCGATTAGTTTTTTAGCAGGAAAGTCAGTCGTGATGTAGTGCATACCAGCATTGTGTACCAATACCCATCCCGGAAAGATGTGCTGCTGAAGTAACAACATGGCCGTGGCTGTAATAGGTGGTGCACTTATTGGCTTGTAATAGTATCGAAATAGCGGCGCAAATGTCTCTTGATAGGGATAGGTATCACCAAGCGAAAAATCGGCAGTTGCATAAACCGCAACTACAGGTATCAAGTCTTGCCAACGGAATCTGTTGTTTTTTCGCCAACTTATAATATTGGGTATATACATGTCCTCATTTCGAAATGGGTCGAAAATTAAATATTTCATACCAACTGAAACTTCTTTATATCCCGTCCGATTTATTTCTTGCGATCCGAGCCAATTGGTGTAACTAAATGTATCATTTTGGTAATCCATAGTTCCGATAAATTCCAACTGTTCTTTGAATAAACCGATTCTAAGCTGTGAGCGTGATCCAATACCTGAAAATTGGGCGTCCTGAAAAGTAGAAAAGGTGCCATTTTGCATCGAAAGCCCTTGTTCCCATTGATACACATTAGTGCCAACGCTAAATGCACCCATAGAGCGGCTAGGTCGGTTGCTGTTGATCACTTCGGTGTATTGCGCCTGCAAAAAAACAGGAAGCATCAGCATCGAAAAAATAAATGTCCTCAAGCAAAAAATGTGCATATTCAAAGATACATGAATTATAATTTCTGCTCATTACAAACAGAGTTGTATTTTTGACCTATGGCAACACAATTTTCACTTCGTTATTGGCTTCCCCACGTGCTGGTAACAGTATTTTTCATCCTCATTTCCTTAACCTATTTCTATCCAGTGCTTTCGGGCAAATCTTTGGTTCAGTCGGATATTGTTCAATTTAAGGGCATGCAGCGGCAAATTGTAGAACACCGAACAACTTATGATGAAGAACCGTATTGGCTAGACAACGCTTTTGTTGGAATGCCAACCTATCAAGTTACGCCCGTATATCCTGTTGATGTTCTTCGTTTTGTAGATAAGGTCTTACTTTTTTTACCCCGTCCTGCGGACATGCTGTTCTTATATCTTTTCTTTTTCTACCTATTTGCGCAGAGCCGAAAATTCTCTATTCCTGTCTCTGTTTTTGGTGCATTGGCGTATGGCTTCTCGTCTTATTATATCGTAATATTGATGGTAGGACACAACACAAAAGCCATGGCATTGGCCTATGCGCCATTGGTGTTTTTAGGCTTGTTTCAAGTCTTATTCGATAAAAAACGACTTGGCTTTTTATGGCTGACCATAGGCTTGGCATTGCAAGTGCATGCGAATCACCTGCAAATGACCTACTACACCCTAATTATGGTTGGGCTAATCACCGTTTTTTGGTTTGTCTCTAGCAGCTTAAAGCATGGATTAAAAAGTGGATTGCTACCTATTGGTAAATTGATTATGGCTGGATTACTTGCGCTGATGCTTAATGCTCAAGGCATTTTAGCCACCCTTGAATACACTGATTTTAGTACTCGTGGTGAAACAGCGTTGCGCATTCAACCTGACGGCACGCCCAAAGCATCTTCTTCTGGACTATCATTTGACTACATCACCGAGTACAGCTATGGCATCTTTGAAACGCTGACATTTTTTGCACCCAATATTATGGGCGGAA
>JAURDG010000016.1 GCA_030828025.1 Flavobacteriaceae bacterium
ATGCTGTCTTGGGCAAAAGATACTGCCGCACAAAATAAGCCAAGAAGTAAGATCTGTCGATTCATCATTTGGGGATAACAGATTTAAAAATAGTAAAAGTTTTTAAGGTGTAAAACCCTGTTGCTTAACAGCTGCTATGCGCCTGCGTGTATAGCTTAATAAAGTATAGAAACCGCTCATATCCCAAAACTATACAACAAAAATTGAAAACGATCACACATAAAAAAAGTTTGAAAAGGACACGCAGGCGCGCCAGAGATTTTAAGCAGTAACACATCATCCGCATTTTTGGCCAACGAATAGCAAATATTCTGTTACATTTGAACGACAAGAAACAGCTATGCGTTATTTACGGTTTTATCTGGTTTGCTTTAGTTGCTGTTGGGCTGTGTTCGTTTGGGGACAGGACAAGACAGCACGCTACGAAGTGCTCACTGTGGCTTTTTACAATGTAGAAAACCTCTTTGATACACACAACGACCCCAACACCCGTGACGACGACCGAACACCCGAAGGACGCGACCGCTGGACTGAAGATTTGTACCAGAAAAAAGTCGCCAACATCGCCTTTGTCCTTGCCCAAATCGGTCGAGAAACAACACAAGAAGCACCAGCCATCATCGGCTTGTGTGAAGTAGAAAACCGAGCGGTCTTGGAAGACTTGGTACAAGAGCCCGCACTTCGCCCATACGATTATGGCATCATCCACATGGACTCGCCAGACGAACGTGGCATAGACGTGGCGCTACTCTACCAAAAAAAGCGGTTTTTGCCCATCGCCTTTAAAAACTACGAACTACGGTTATATCGTGAAAATGGCGAACGTGATTTTACCCGAGATCATTTACTCGTGCATGGACTGCTCGAAAAAGAGCCCATGTATTTTATAATCAATCATTGGCCGTCTAGAAGTGGCGGGCAAAAACGGAGCGCCCCCGGACGTGAAAAAGCCGCCGCCCTGACCAAAAAACTCGCCGATTCTATCCTTGAACAACACCCCAAAGCCAAACTAATCAATATGGGCGACTTTAACGACGACCCCGTGGACAAAAGCCTTGCCGAGGTGCTCCAAGCGACCGACAATAAAAAGCTAGCCATCCGCAAAAAACGGCTTTTTAACCCTATGATGGCTTTCTATAGCCAAGGCGTGGGCACCTCATGCTATCGAGGCACCTGGAATGTGCTGGATCAGATGCATATTTCTGCCGGGCTGCTGCGCAAAAAAAGCGATGGCTGGCAGTTTTGGAAAGCGGGCATTTACAATAAGCCGTTTTTGATAAACCAAGAAGGGCGCTACAAAGGTTATCCATATCGGAGCTTTGCCGGCGGACGGTTTCTGGGCGGTTATAGCGACCACTTCCCCGTTTATTCCTATTTGGTTCGCAACGTGAACTAAGTGTAAATATGCGCTATTGAAATAACGCCCTTAACTCGGTAGCGTCTTCGGGCTTAAGTTTTCCCGCCAAAATCAGGCTAAGCTGCCTGCGGCGCAAAGCACCATCATAGCGCTCTTGTTCTAAGGGAGTTTCGGGCGCAATCGGCGGTACCTCAACGGGTGTCCCAGCCTTGTTAACCGCCACAAAAGTATATATGGCTTCGTTCACTTTTTCTTTTGGGGTGTCCAGTTCCTCCATCCACACATCAATAAACACCTCCATAGAAGTGCCAAAAGCTCGGGATACCTTCGCCTCTAGGGTCAGCACGCTGCCCAAAGGAACGGGTTTTCTAAAATGCACATGGTTTACCGAAGCCGTAACCACCACCTGCCCAGAATGGCGTTCGGCAGCAATACAGGCTGCACGATCCATACGTGCCAATAGTTCGCCACCAAATAAGTTGTTGATGGGGTTGGTGTCTGATGGAAGCACCATATCGGTCATGACCGTCTTGGATGCGCTAGGGTGTTTGGCGTGCAAAGCAATTATTTTTTAAGCACCCAAACATCAGGGTAGTTGGCGTCTTTAATGTCCGCCATTGCGTTATAGGCTTCACGCTTTGAGGGAAAATGTGCAAACGAAACCTGGAAGAATCCACGGTTGGTTTTGGGTAGTTTTTGCGCATTATAATACCCCAACAGCTTTAGGCGTTTTGCCAGTTTGTTGGCGTTTCGTTCGCTGCGGAACGAGCCGGCAATAATGTGGTAACTTCTTTTTGGCGCTTCGGCAGGGAGTTCAATGTTTAGTGTCGGGAGCTTGCCCAAATCATAGACGGTAAGTGCTGCTTGCGCACGCACTTCTTGACGTTGGGTCTCCGCTGCCTGCCAACGAGTATCGGCTTGATAGTCCAAATAACGCTCCGACCCAACAGCAAGTGTGATCAGGGCAGCAATAGCTGCGGCATAGCCCACAAAACGGCGCGACTTGGGTTGCTCAAGCGTAAAATACGTTGGTGGCTGCTCCGCTTCTTCCGAAACACCTCGAAAAATCCGTCGTGCAGGAACTGCGTCTAAGGCATAACTTGCCGCTAAAAAATTGGTTCCTTGTTGGGGTGTAAAAACCAACTTGCCTTCTTTGTTCAACGCAAGAACACCTAAACCTTCAAGCGTAAGCGATTCTGTCTCCAGCTGCTCTTTCCAAGAAATCATTTGCTTGTGCACGTCCAAAACAGCCGTTTCATACGCTAAGCCAAAGGTATTGCCTATATGCTTTGCCAGTATCCCGTCGTTAGACTGGAGTTGCTCGTTAAAAGAAACTTGTTTCAGCGGAGGATAATACAACTCCTTGCTTGGGTCAAAGTGAGCTGCTTTTTGTTCCACCAAAAAAGAGCCAAAGCCAGGAACAGTAACACAGTCGTGACGAAATAAAAGGTAATGTATGTGCGCCGATAGCTTCATAAAAACAAAAATAGGGTTTTTCGTCGAAATCGTAAAACCCCTGATTTTGTATATTTACATCACTCAAAATCTTATGCAAACTTCCGAACTTGTCGCTACCCTTGCGCTACCCAAGCTTTCTCAAATCGGCTGCATTACAGCCCGTAAACTCATCCATCATTTTGGCAGCGCAACTGCGGTGTTCGACAAAATTCAACAAAGCGATAATCCCAAATGGAAAGCATTAAAAGCCGTATTTAAAAAACCCGAAACGGTTGCTGTGCTCCATGCCGCCGAAAAAGAATGCGACTTTATCGAAAAAAATCAACTCCAATGGATTGATTTTAGAGACCATGCCTTTCCGCCTGCGCTAAATCAATGCCCAGACGCCCCTTTGGTACTTTTTTATTCTGGACAGCCGTTTCCATACACTACGCGCATTATTAGTATCGTCGGTACTCGTGAACCCAGTCAACAAGGGCGTGCGTTTACTCGTAAACTCGTAAAGGAATTAGCCCCTTATCATCCCATCATCGTTTCGGGTTATGCGTATGGAATAGATATTGAGGCACAGTTAGCAGCGGTTGAGCATAAGCTAAGCACCTATGCTTGCTTTGGTCATGGGATATTGGGCTGTTACCCTAGGCAGCACAAAAAATACCGCAAAGACATCGAGCAAACAGGCGGCTTTTTGTCGGAATATTGGCACGGCGATGTCTTTCACAAAACATCATTTTTACAACGCAATCGAATTATTGCAGGTCTGGCTCAAGCCGTAGTGGTTGTGGAATCTAAGACAAAAGGCGGGGCACTGACCACAGCTCATTATGCCCTTGGCTACCAGCGAGACGTGTTTGCCGTACCAGGTCGTCCAGAGGATAAAACGACCGCTGGTTGTCTTCATTTAATCAAAAAAAGGCATGCCGAGTGCCTGACGAGCGGTGCAGACATTGCCATGGCACTTGGATGGGTTGAGCAAAAAATTCTGCCAAAACAGCCCGAATTATTTGTTGAGCTTAACGAAGCAGAGCAAAACATTCTCAAGCATCTAGACAGCACCCCCAAACACATTGACTTGATTGCGCTAGAAGCAAAAATAAAAGTAAGTGCGTTGGCCAGTATGTTGTTCATGCTCGAAATGAAAGGCGTCGTATTGGCTCAGGCAGGGAAAATGTTTAAACGGGTTTAGCCGAAAAGCCCATATTGTGGCGCACTCGGGCTAAGACAGGTCCGGCTACCTGGCGCGCCTTTGCCGCTCCTTTGAGCAGTTGCGCTTCCAGCTCCTGTGGAGCGTTCATATAGGCGTCAAACTTTTCGCGCGCCGCAGCAAAACGCTTCATTAAAGCCTCAAACAAGGCTTGCTTGGCATGACCATAGCCAAAGCCACCCGCTTCATATTGCGCACGCATCGTCGTAACCTCCTCCTTGGTGGCGATTTGTGTATAAAGCGCAAAAACGGTACAGCTATCTGGATTTTTAGGTTCTTCTAAAGGAGTGCTGTCTGTGGCAATCGACATAATCTGTTTGCGGAGTTCTTTTTCGGGTAAAAAAACATTAATCGTGTTGTTTTTTGACTTGCTCATTTTGGCACCATCGGTGCCCAACACATATTGCGTTTCGGTTTCTAACTTAGCTTCGGGCAATACAAACGTTTCGCCATAGAGCGCGTGAAAACGGCTAGCAACATCACGTGCCATTTCGAGGTGCTGCAGTTGGTCTTTTCCTACAGGCACCACATGTGCATCATACAACAAAATGTCTGCCGCCATCAACATCGGATAGGTAAACAAGCCTGCGTTTACATCCTCCAGCCGATCGGCCTTGTCCTTAAACGAATGTGCCAAAGACAAGCGACTAAACGGAAAACAGCAGTTTAGGTACCAAGTCAGCTCGGTTACTTCGGGCACGTCGGATTGCCGATAAAAACAGGCATTGTCCGTGTCGAGTCCGCAGGCAAGCCACGCAGCAGCTGTAGCTAGGGTGTTGTGGCGTAGCTGTTGGGCGTCCTTAATTTGGGTCAGCGAATGCAAGTCCGCAATAAACAAAAACGCAGCTTCTTTACTCTGTTTGGCTAGGCCGATGGCGGGTAAAATAGCGCCCAATAAGTTGCCCAAATGTGGTGTTCCCGTGCTTTGAATTCCCGTAAGGATACGTGCCATAGTAAATGTGTGTTTACAAAAATAGTGGATTTAAGTCATCAATTCCTACTTTTGGTGTCATGCATTATATCCGCATTTTTCTTTTGGCACTATGGAACGTTTGGTTTTATGTCTTGGCGTTGGTGTCATTGGTGCTTTGCTTTCCTTTTTTATTGGTGTGTTTGCTCCGTGAGCAATGGTACAGAGGCATCTATTTTTTGGGGCGTTATTTCTGGTCGCCTTTTATCTTGTTCGGTATGGGTTTTATTCCAATAATCCGCCATAAAGCAACAATAGACTACAGCAAACAATATGTTTTTGTCGCCAATCACTTAAGCATGATTGACATTATGATGCTTTTTGTAACGATTCGTAAGCCGTCCATGTTTATTGGAAAGGCTGAGCTAAAGCGCCTGCCTTTGTTCGCCACGATTTATAAGCGTGCTGCCATATTGGTCGATCGGGATAGTGCCTCAAGTAGAAAGAGTGTGTACTTTCAAGCCAAACGAAAACTCGGGCTTGGGATAAACATCGTTTTGTACCCCGAAGGACTGGTGCCTGCTCCCGATGTGTTTTTGGCCCCATTTAAAAAAGGGGCTTTTAGTCTAGCTATCGATCATCAAATCCCCATCGTACCCATTACGCTGCCCGATTGCAAAAAGCGCTTTCCCTTTCAGTTTTCGTACAAATATTGGGTTGGTACGCCAGGAACTGTACGCGCACATGTGCACAAGCCTTTTGAAACCGTAGGGCTGACCAAAGCAGACCTGCCAGCACTCATGGAAAAGGTATATGCCTTTATGGAAAATACACTCCGCAGCGAAGGCTACAACTAAGCGTTTATTCCGCCGTTTCGATGATTTCTTTAATCTTGCCTTCTATTTCTTCGGCAAGTTCTGGATTGTCATCCAATAAAGTTTTTACAGCGTCTCTTCCTTGACCGAGCTTGGTGTCGCCATAGCTAAACCAAGAACCACTCTTTTTGATAATATCCGCTTCTACCCCAATGTCCAGCAGTTCGCCAATGCGCGAAATTCCATGTCCATACATGATGTCAAACTCAACCGATTTGAACGGCGGCGCTACTTTGTTTTTGACAACTTTCACGCGGGTCTTGTTGCCCATTACTGCGCCGTTGGCATCTTTAATTTGTGTAGAACGTCTTATGTCTAGACGAACAGAAGCGTAAAACTTCAAGGCGTTTCCTCCCGTAGTGGTTTCGGGGTTTCCAAACATAACGCCAATTTTTTCTCTTAACTGATTGATAAAGATTACCGTACAGTTCGTTTTGCTGATCGAGGCGGTAAGTTTGCGCAGTGCTTGCGACATCAATCGTGCGTGAAGTCCCATTTTGGAATCGCCCATCTCGCCCTCTATTTCACTTTTAGGTGTCAGTGCAGCAACCGAATCGACCACAACGATATCGACAGCTCCCGAGCGGATGAGGTTGTCTGCAATTTCTAGGGCTTGCTCGCCATGATCGGGCTGCGAAATGATAAGGTCATCTATTTGAACCCCCAGACTTTTGGCATAATAGCGATCAAACGCATGTTCGGCATCTATAAAAGCTGCAATACCACCAGTTTTTTGACATTCGGCAATCGCATGAAGTGTCAAGGTAGTTTTCCCCGAAGATTCGGGTCCGTAAATTTCAATCACTCTACCACGAGGATAGCCGCCAACACCAAGGGCAACGTCTAACCCAAGCGACCCAGAAGATATGGCTTCTATATGCTCGGTTACGCTATCGCCCATCTTCATCACGGTGCCTTTTCCATAGGCTTTGTCGAGTTTGTCAAGGGTGAGTTGTAGTGCTTTAAGTTTTGCTTCTTTTTCGTTGCTCATGAGTCATTTTTTAGCTTCCTGCTAAGGTACAATATTTCCATGTGTTTGTCTTTTTTCTGACGAGATTTAATTTGATACCTTTGCCCCATAACCTTAATTCTGTATAGCATGCAACTGTACAACACATTAAGCGCACAGGAACGAGCGGCACTAATAGACAAGGCTGGGCAAGAACGTTTGACCATGTCGTTTTATGCCTATGCGCACATCGGCAATCCAAAAATACTTCGCGACCACTTGTTTCTCTGCTGGAATGCCCTCGATGTATTGGGTAGAATATACGTCGCTAAAGAAGGAATAAATGCGCAACTTTCGGTGCCTGCACCAAAGTTTGATGCCTTTAAAAAACACCTTGACAGTGTCGCTTTTTTGCGAGGAATACGCTTAAATATTGCTGTTGAACAGGACAATAAATCCTTTTTAAAGTTAACTGTAAAAGTGCGAGACAAGATTGTTGCTGACGGGCTAGAAGACGACAGCTTTGATGTAACAAACAAAGGCGTTCATCTTAGTGCAAAGGAATTTAATGCACTAACAAGTCAAGAGGACACTATTGTGGTAGATATGCGCAACCACTACGAAAGTGAGATTGGTCATTTTACTGGTGCCATTACACCAGACGTGGATACATTCCGCGATTCGTTGCCCATCATTGAACGTGATTTGGCCGCCCATAAAGACAACAAAAACCTCGTCATGTATTGTACCGGTGGAATCCGCTGTGAAAAAGCAAGTGCTTATTTTAAACACAAAGGATTCAAGCGTGTTTACCAACTAGAAGGCGGTATAATTGAGTATGCCCGGCAGGTAAAAGACCAAGGGCTGGAAAACAAATTTATCGGCAAAAACTTTGTTTTTGATGAGCGTAGAAGTGAAACCATTTCGGATGATGTCATTGCCGCTTGCCACCAGTGTGGTGCTGCTTGCGACACGCATGTAAATTGTGCTAACGAAGGCTGTCATTTGCTGTTCATTCAATGTCCATCTTGTGCAGAACAGTTTGATCAGTGTTGTTCCAACGATTGTGCAGACATCGTTGCCTTGCCGCTAGAAGAGCAAAAAGCCTTGCGTAAAGGCAAGCATAACAGTAATAAAATCTTTAAAAAAGGACGCGCGCATCACCTAAAGACCCTAAATCAATCGTGAAAAAAACGATTTCAATATTCGCTAGTACTTTGCTGCTTTTGGCATGTTCCAAAACAGAAGTGCTGCGCTTTACATCGATCCCTGAGACAGGATGGGCGCAAGAAGAATGGGTGCAGTTTACCTACACCCATCGACTTCCTGCCAAAAAAGTGCGTGCGCATTGGAAACTTCGGCACGACAACGACTATCCGTATGCGAACATTCATTTGATGGCGCAATACACCACGCCCAAAGGCATTACCAAAACCGACACGCTTACCTATCTGATGGCGCAGCCTGATGGCACTTGGCTTGGAACGGGCTGGTATATCAAAGAAATTGATTTGCCATATCTAGCAAGTCTTCCTCTTGACCAACCCGGTAATTATCATTTTAAGCTACGTCCCTTAGTGCGTGCTCAAGATGCCTTGCTCCCTGACAAAACACTTTTGGGCATTCATCAAGTAGGCCTCGAACTAACCCCTATCAACAATGGCAACTAAAAGAACATACCGCAAATTTGTCCGTACCATTTGGTTTTCCTTTTGGGGCATTATTTTGTTTGTATTGGGCGTTTTCCTTGCGGCTTCGCTAGAGCTTTTGGGCCCCATGCCCGACTTTAGACAGCTAGAAAATCCCAAAACAAACTTAGCAACCCAAATCATTTCAGCAGATGATCTGGTGTTGGGAAAATTTTATTTTAATGACAACAGAACACCCATTAGCTATGAGGATATTCCTGCATCTATGGTTCAGGCGCTTATCGCCACGGAAGATGAGCGTTTTTATTCACACGCCGGAATAGACTTTAAAGGAACGGCGCGCGCCGTCATTTATCTTGGTAAAAAAGGGGGAGCAAGTACCATAACACAGCAGCTTGCGCGTCAGTTATTTACGGGCGTTCGTTCTAGGAATCGCCTAGAAGCTGTTGCACAAAAAATCAAGGAGTGGGTCATCGCCATCCGCCTCGAACGCAGATATACCAAAAAAGAAATCATCACGATGTACCTCAACATTTATGATTTTAATTACAGTGCTGATGGTTTGCGGTCTGCTAGTGCTATTTATTTTTCAAAAACACCAAAAGAACTAAGCCTAAGCGAAAGTGCTATGCTGGTTGGTATGCTCAAAAACTCATCGCTCTACAACCCATTACGCAGGCCCGAGTTGGTGCGTACACGAAGAAATATTGTTTATCAGCAAATGTTACGAAACGGTTTTATTTCTGAAGAAGAACAAGATTCGCTCGCGGCATTGCCCATCGAGTTGGACTTTAATCCACAATCGCACAGAGAAGGTATTGCCACTTACTTCCGGGCTTATTTACAGCAATACATGAACGCCTGGATTCGGAACAACCCTAAGGAAGATGGCTCGTATTACAACTTGTACTTGGACGGGTTGCGTATTTATACAACCATCGATTCTCGATTGCAGACCTATGCCGAAAATGCCGTTGCTGCGCACATACCCAATTTACAGCAGGAGTTTTTTAGACAAAACCAACCACAATACAACAAAACGGCTCCCTTTTTGGATGTGGAAGCAGATGAGGTTGAAAGCATAATGCTACAGGCAAAACGTCGTTCGGATCGCTGGCGTAAAATGAAGGAACGAGGTGTTGAAGATGCGGACATTTTGGCTAGCTTCGAAAAGCCAACACCCATGGAGGTGTTTAGTTGGAGCGGCGATATCGATACCATCATGACACCTACAGACTCCATCCGTTATTACAAACATTTTTTGCGTGCTGGAATGATGTCTATGGAACCGCAAAGCGGACACGTAAAAGCATGGGTCGGCGGAATTAATTACCGCCATTTTCAGTTTGACCATGTTATGCAAGGGAAGCGTCAAATAGGCTCAACCTTTAAGCCCTTTGTCTATGCAACAGCCATAGACCAGCTTAAGCTCTCGCCTTGCGATTCGCTGCCCGATGGGTATTACTGCGTTGAGCCTGCTAAGTTTGGTGCCCATGATGCGTGGTGCCCCAAAAACTCAGGTGATCGGTATATTGGAAATCGAACGCTCAAAAACGCATTGGCAAACTCGGTCAATACGATTAGCGCACGCCTGATTGACAAGGTTGGTCCAAGACCAGTTGCAAATCTTGCCCGAAACTTGGGCGTTACTTCGCCCATTCCAAATGTGCCAGCTATAGCCCTAGGAACTCCAGACCTTAGCGTTTATGAAATGGTCGGTGCGTATTCCAGCTTTGCCAACAAAGGAATCTATGTAAAGCCCGTACTGGTAACCCGCATCGAAGACAAAAACGGAACCATCATTTTTCAGGCGACACCCGAAACCAAAGACGTGCTTAGTGAAGAGTCGGCATATGTGACGCTCAAACTGTTGGAAGGTGTTACCGAATCGGGTTCTGGTGTTCGGCTGCGCCATAGAGGTGCCGAAAAAACCAATCCCATTTTTCGGGATGTCGTTACTGGCTATCCGTATGAGTTTGACAACCCTATTGCTGGAAAAACAGGAACAACCCAAAACCAAAGCGATGGTTGGTTTATCGGCATGGTGCCTAACCTGGCTACAGGTGTTTGGGTCGGTGGCGAGGATCGTTCCATCCATTTCGAAACCATTGCTTATGGACAAGGCGCAACTATGGCATTGCCGATATGGGCTAATTTTATGAAAGAAGCCTATGCCGACTCTACGCTGACTATTTCTAAAGGTAATTTTGAAGCTCCACCTGTGGTGACCATTCCGCTCGACTGTGATTCATTGTCTGTATTGCAACAGGAAAAGTCCTTTTTTGAAAAAGAAGACCTAAGCGAACTTGGTTTTTAGCTAGGCATTCCGTGCTTCGCCAAATAGCTATTGTAAAACCGTATATCGTTTGTTACCTCTTTGCCAATCCATTCGGGTAGGTTTACAACTGCGTTTACGTCGGTTAGCTCCACTTCGGCGAGCACTAACCCTTGAAGCCTTTCGGCAAATACATCTACCTCAAAAACATGGGTGCCATGCGGCACCAGGTATCTTGTTTTTTGTATGGTCTCTGGTAAGCAAAACGATTTTAGTGCCTGTGCATCATCCAACGAGATTTGCTGTTCCCACTCGTGTCGGGTGGTGCCGTCTGCCGAAGAAATTCCTTTAATGTTAATAAACCCCTCATGGTCACGAATCCGTAAACGAACCGTTCGCTCGGGGTCATCAGAAATATACCCTTGAAAAATGGCGTAGGATTTTGTTGCCAATCGAATGGCTTCCTGGGGTACTTCTACCAAAAACTTTCGTTCAATCTCTAGCACGATCGTAAATTGAGCATTTATTGCGGGTCAAAAATCATGTTTAAGGTGGCTGCCAGTCGTAGTCCTGCCACCAAAAGCTGTTGGCGTACGGTTTCGAAATGCTGGTAATGATAAACGTATCCCAACTTAGCGTTGGCAGGAGTTTGTTCGTATATATTGTTCGCCAGTGCTTGAGACTCGTGTATCCAATCAAGCATTGGTGTGCGCATAAGGCGTTCTTTTTTTGCTTCACCTGTTTTGGGAAGATGCGCTGCTAGCTCTGTATAGCTCATTTGATAATGATCAATCAAACCGCTGTCCCAAAGTGTATGGAGGTTGGTCGTGTCACCAAACCAGAATACCTGAATATCGTTGCCTCCTTTATCTTCTTTGCGCCCAGCGTGAAGCGGTTGGTGAATGTCGCCAATAAAATGTACCAGTAGCTTTAGGTAGAATGATTTGTCCTCTTGTGTGCTTTTCGGATCTTTCAAAATCTTTATGCAGGTTTCCATGGCTGTAACAATATCGCCTTCTGGGTTCTTCTCGGCATACTGATAGGTTTGGTCTGCTGGCATATTGACATAATGCCATGGTGCAAGGTGGTCATAACGCCCGTCAGAACGAATTTCGTCGGCATATATCGACACAAAAGCCAGCGACATCCCGCCAAGCAATTCGTTGATTTTTTTACTTGCTTTAGGCGTTAGGTGTTGTTGCGCAATTTCGCCCACAACCCGATGGCCTGTTTTGCCCCATTCGTTTGCCGAAACACTAAACGAAACGATGAGCCAACAAAATAGTGCGGAGATTGTTTTTTTATTCATCTTATAAAATTCCTCTTATGGTGTTGATGCGGTATTTAGTTTTAAATATATCCAAACCTAAAGAAATTTGATGAAACCCCGAATTGTTAATTTTAATATTTCCCATGCCCAACGTATAAGTATAGGAAATCATCCATTTAGCTTGTTTAAGTCCGATGATGGATGAAAGCTGGGTAAATGGTTCGGTGTAATTTATTGCTCTATTGCTTGTTACTGTGTCAGTTAATCCCTTTCTATAGGACAGCCCAACCCATAGCTGTGCATTGCGCACACTATGGTGCGACTTTAAGTTAATGTCAATGTTTGGGCGGTCTATGTGTTCCACATAATCAACCAATAGAGAAGGCTCTAGTGCCCATTCGGGCATAAGCTCAAAAAAATTGCCCACAGAAGCAATAATACGGCGAGGACGAACTAGAAATACATCGTCGGTAACATTTTTCCCTGAAAATACAAGGTTTTGAACGGTAAAATGTGCATAAAGAGAAAGCCGGATGTAGGAAACACCGACATCAGCATAAAGGCTCGATGTTTTGTTTCGTGTCCCCGTAATAAGCTTATCACCTGATGAAGTGTCAAATCTGGATTGGTCTTGCCGATTAAATGACGCACCTACTGTTAAACCAAAAGAGAGTTGGTTAACGGCCGCTTTACTGCGAAAAAAATTAATGTGGTGAGCATAGGTTCCTTGAGCGCCTATCCTCGATTGGAGGCCGTTTTTGTCATGAAAAAACAACCCTCCAATGCCTGATTTGTCACCTACTCGCGCATGTGCATTTAAGGACTGTAAGGAAGGGGCGTTTGCCACATCAAGCCATTGTGTTCTAAAAGATGTTCTTAGTTTTAGCCCTTCATATTGGGCTCCAGCCATTGCCGGGTGTGTCACATAATAGTTGTCTGTAAGGTAGTCCGTATAGAGGGGCATGCGGTATTGCGCAAAAAGTAGGTTACTAAATAACAACAATATCGTTGTTAAAATTAAATAGGTTACGTTCTTGCGCATTTTTGGCATCGTTATAATTCGTTACTTTCGTAATAATAATGAAGCTTATACAAAGATGCGTTTTTTTGCCTTAAGTCAATTTTTCTTGTATTTGTCCTTGGGTTTTTCTAGCCTTTATGGATATGGCCAGCTAAGCAAGGTGCATTATATTCCGCCCATCGCTGTTTCGTATCTCGAAAACAGCCGCCCTTACGAACAGTATTTATATATATCTACCCCATCAAATCAAGAGGTGGCTTATGTAATAAAACCCATCGGGGAAGACAAGGCAAACTACACATACGGAACTGTATCCAATGCCGTTCCTGCTGTGTTTGGTAATAGCTATCCTAATGTTTACGCCCAAACCAATGACACGCCTTTTGTCGTCCCCGAGAGCTTAGGTGCACAAGTTTTAAACAATAGAGGGTATATTGTAGAAGCCGAACGACCTGTTTA
>JAURDG010000067.1 GCA_030828025.1 Flavobacteriaceae bacterium
GACTCTTCAGAGCATAATGCACACGATAGCTTAGCTGCAAAAGCTTTTTTAGATAAGTTTGATGAAGTCATTTGGGAAGCGAATGAGCCCAACGAATTAGGAGTTTTGGGTCTGATGTTTCAATCAGTACCCCAACAGGCTAGATTGGCCATGGGGTCTTTTGATGATACAAATCAGCCTATTTTCGATAAATGTGATTTATTATTATTTGGCGAAACAGCTAATATTGTTGGTGGAGACCTCCATTCGATAACCCTCGTCAGTTCGGATAGTGAAGGAGATTTGGCAGGCATAAAATTGATTATTCATATCAATGCCAACATGCTTACAATGAGATTTGAACGCTTTCTGTTATCAAGAACAATCTACATGACTAAAAACGATGCCTTAACCGCATCTTCTTTCTGTATTTAAAAAAATGGTTATTTTCGACACTTATTTAAATTTAAACGATGAACGAAACGGTCAACACTATTACGGAACACATTAAGGCAATTGATACGGTTTGGGTAGCACTTTGCGCCGCCATGATCTTCTTAATGGAGGGCGGGTTTGCGCTCCTTGAGGCTGGATTCGTCCGTCGAAAAAACGCTATGAGTATCATTGCTAAAGTAATCATAGACGTTGCGTTTGGGGGCATTGCTTTTTTTGTTCTTGGTTTTGGTATTGCCTACGGCAACTCTAACGGTTGGTTTGCCTTTGACTGGGGAATTACGCAAGGCGATATAGGGTTGGGATTTGCGGTTTCCAATAACTTGTTTTGGTTTATTCAATTGGGCTTTGCCATCGCTGCCATTTCCATCGTTTCGGGGGCAATCGCAGAACGGATGAAAATTTCTGCCTATGCTGTACTGGTGGTTGTTTTCTGTGCTTTGCTTTACCCTTTGGTAGCCAATTGGGTGTGGAACCCTAACGGTTGGTTGGCCAAAGAAGGGTTTATCGACTTTGCTGGGTCAGCTGCTGTACACACTATGGGTGGGTTTGCCGCCTTGGCTGCTGCTTTAGTATTAGGTCCGCGATTAGGAAAATACAATGAAGATTGATCGGCCAATTCAATTCCTGGTCATAATTTGCCTCTAGCCGCTGTGGGTGCCTTTATTCTTTGGTTCGGTTGGTTTGGGTTCAATCCTGGTTCTACCCTTGGTGCCATAGGAAACTGGGAGGCAATCGGAAACATCATCGTAAACACATTTTTGGCATCGGCGGCAGGTGGCGTCTCTACCATGATTTATACCTATTATTCTTACGGAAAAATTGATGTTACTATGGTCATCAATGGGGTGCTTGCTGGCTTAGTCGCCATTACGGCGGGGTGTAGTGTGGTTAGTCCTAGTGCCGCTATAATCATTGGTCTTATCGCTGGGATATTGGTTGATGTCGCCGTTTTATGCGTTGATAAGCTAAAAATTGATGATCCTGTTGGTGCCATTGCCGTACATGGTGTAAACGGATTGTTTGGCACGATTGCCGTCGGGCTATTCGCTACTGAAAACGGCTTGTTTCATGGTGGTGGCACCGAATTATTGGTCACTCAACTGATTGGCGTGTCTGTTATCGCCTTATTTTCTTTTTTATTAACTTTCGTTACTATGAAATTACTTAAAATGACCATAGGCATTCGAATATCAGAAAAAGACGAGTTGGCGGGTATTGATGAAAGCGCTTTGGGCGTAAATGCATATAATCTTGACAATTAATATCTAAAGCATTTTAATATGAAAAAAATAGAAGCGATTATCCGTAAATCAAAATTTCATGAAGTAAAAGAAGCCCTACACCATGTTGGGGTTACTTTTTTTAGCTATTGGGATGTGACGGGCATCGGAAACGAAAAAAAAGGAAGTGTGTATAGAGGAGTAAGCTACAGCACCTCAGAAATTCAACGGAGGTATTTGTCTATTGTTGTCAATGACGCCTTTGCGCAACCTGCCATAGATGCCATACTCAGTGCTGGTAAAACGGACGAGGTAGGCGACGGAAAAATATTTGTGTCCACAATAGATCAGGCGTACCGCATCAGAACGGGCGAAAAAGGAGGCGAATCTTTGAACTAAGCAACGCCTAACCTCTTTGTCTGGTGGTGCGCTTAAGCTGTACGATTACATCCTGCAACAACATGAATGCTCCTCAATAGTTGTGCGTGGTACGCATATTTCTTTATCTTTGGCTTGAAAATATACGATGACGCTGGTTTTTTCGTTTTCATCAATAACTAAGTTTTTTCAACTACTATTGCCCATAATATTAGAAAGTTACATGACATCTTTTAAACATTTTTTTCTCCTCAGTTTTGGCTTGCTCACCTTTTCGGGAAACGCCCAAGTTTTTCAGTCCGAATGGGAAACGGCCTTAAAATTAAGTGAGGCACAAGATCGGTTATTGGTTTTGGTCTTTGCTGGTTCTGATTGGTGTGGCCCGTGTATTAAGCTCGATAAAGAAGTCTGGCAAGATCCTTCTTTTGAACGCTTTGCCAAAGAATCGCTGGTTGCTTACAGGGCAGACTTCCCGAGAAAGAAAGCAAATAAGCTACCCGACGTATTAAGTGCTACAAACAAAAAACTCGCTGCAGCCTACAATCCCAATGGCTACTTTCCATTGGTGGTTATTCTGAAACAAGGAACGGTCGTCGCCCAAATGGGTTACGAAAAAATTGGTCCTTCTGGCTACATTGAAAAATTAAAAAAGCTTATCGATTGAACGCCCTTTATCTTTCGTTTTTGTTTTTTTTAAACATAAGCAGTATTACTGCGCAACAGATTTTTTCCAGATCGATGACCCTGATGGGAAGTGGTTTTGAGATTACTGTCGTTGCCGAAAATCAACAACAGGCCAATCACTATATCGATATGGCAGTTGCCGAAATAGTGCGAATCGAGCGGCTTATTTCTTCTTGGGATCCAAAGTCAGAAACAAGTGAAGTCAATCGCAATGCAGGTGTTGCAGCCGTTACTGTTTCTCCAGAGCTTTTTTCGCTTATTGAGCGGGCAATTGCCATTTCAAAAATCACGCAAGGAGCATTTGACATCAGCTATGCTTCCATGGATAAAATTTGGACGTTTGATGGGCGCATGACCCAAATGCCCGACCAAGAATTAATACGCCAAAATGTAGCAAGAGTTGGTTTTGAAAAAGTTGTGTTAAACGCTGCTGAAAACAGTGTTTTTTTAAAAGAAAAAGGCATGAAAATCGGCTTTGGGGGCATTGGTAAAGGCTATGCTGCAGATAAAGCATCAACACTATTGGCAGCCAATGGAGTTGCTTCGGGAATCATCAATGCATCTGGAGATATGCGTGCTTGGGGAACAAAGCCCGACGGTGCCCCTTGGATGGTTGGCATCGTTAATCCTATGGATAAAAGCAAGGTGTTTTCGTGGTTTCCTATCCATGATGGCGCAGTGGTCACTTCTGGCGATTATGAAAAATTTGCGCTTATTGATGGGGTGCGCTATGGACACATCATCAATCCCAAAACGGGCATGCCCGGGCATGAGTTGATTAGTTCAACGGTCATGGCACCCAAAGCCGAGTTAGCAGACGCCCTGGCAACCTCCTTGTTTGTGATGGGTATTGAGGCTGGCCTAGATATGATTGACCAACTAGCAGGCATAGAATGCGTGTTGGTGGACAGTAAACAAAATATTTATTCCTCAAAAAACATTAAATTGACACCATGATTAAAAAACTAATGTTCATACTCCTTTTGGGGTGTATCACTCAAGGGTGTGCTACGATTAAGGCTTATGAAAAAATCAACATCAATGATCCGGATATGGAGCTGAACGCCTATATATGTGAGCGTTTTGAAACCACCTTTCAGGTGTATAGAGAGGCCGCTGCAGGTGCCAACGGAGGAAAATTAGGAGGCGGCTGTGGGTGTAATTAAGTACAAATCGCTTGTTATTGCATGTGTGCTGATGGCGAGTGTGGGTCAAGCGCAAGACTCCTTGTTGACGTACAAGAAAAAAGTATTGGAAAATACCGAAGTCGATATGCTAATGAGCTACTATGAGCAAACAGGGACACATGCGGCGGTTTCGGGTGGTATAGGTAATGAGGCACTGACCAACTACACCCCAACCATAGTGGTAAAAATGCCCTTGTCAGCCGACGAAGTACTCACGGCAGATGTTGGGATTTCTGCCTACACATCGGCGAGCTCTAGTAACGGAAATCCGTTTAATAAAACTGGTGCTTCGGGCGGAGGCTACAACGACGACGACGACGACGATGATGATGATGGCGACTATACAAATGGCGCCAATACAGCGCCTAGTGGTTCGCCGTGGGTGGCTTCTTCTGGTGCTTCTTATAAAGATGTGCTTACGTCAATAGCATTGAATTATGCCCGTAGTTCCGAAGACCGGAACACCATTTGGAACACGCGCTTGTCAACCAGTTTTGAATACGACTACGAGTCTTTTGGAATAGGTGCTGGTGTTTCTAAGCTTTTAGCAGATAAAAATGCTGAACTATCACTAAAAGCACAGGTGTATCTCGATAGGTGGAAGCCCATTACACCTACAGAAATTCACGAGTTTTTACAGTTTGGCGATACGTTTCTTACCAACGACAGGAGCTATTTTTGGAATGTTAGTGTCATCGATGCTCAAGGGGTTCCCAGTACTGCATATCGCCCGCTTGCGGTGGACTATGACAGAGTTGATCGAAATACCTATTCTGCAAGTTTCTTGTTTTCTCAAATACTAAGTTCATTTGCGCAAGTTGCTCTATTTGCCGATTTTGTGCAGCAAGAGGGCTTGTTGTCCAACCCGTTACAGCGCGTATATTTTTCGGATAGACCCAATTATTTTATTGGCGAAGCCAATCAAATTCCGTTCTACGATACCACACAAAACACGGCTGTTTTTCAACTTGCCGATGATGTGGAACGCTTACCTAACAGCCGAACCAAAATCCCTGTTGGTGCACGACTGCATCTTTATCTTAGCGAGCGACTTGTCGTCAGGAGCTACTTTAGGCACTATTGGGACGATTGGGGGATCTCGTCCAACACACTTCAACTTGAACTGCCCATTAAATTGGGGCTGAATTGGAAAATAACGCCCACTTATCGATTTTATAATCAAACTGCAGCAGACTACTTTGCCCCTTTCGATCAACATCTATCAACGCAGTCCTTTTATACTTCCGACTATGACTTGTCGGCGTTTGATAGCCGTCAATGGGGATTGGGTGTTAGTTATACCGATTTGTTTACCGCAAAACGTATTTGGAAAGCGGGCTTAAAGTCCGCCGATATTCGGTATCAACGCTACAGCCGCTCTGATGGCTTAAGGGCAAGCATTGTTTCAACAGCAATCAAATTTATATTGGATTAATTCCCCAATGATGAATCGAAAACAGATGAAAAAAATAGGTGTTTTGGCGGTGTTTGCCTCCCTTTTGTTAGGCTGTACCCATACAACTTCACGAAAAGACCACTCCATATATTGGCAAAAAAACGCTGCCGAATACCATGCGCTTTGTATTCAAGCGTATAACGTGGCTAAGTCTAAAGTTGATCTTGCCATCGCCGCCAAAAGCGAAAAACCACTTGCCATCGTCGCCGATATTGACGAGACGGTGCTCAACAACCTGCCCTACAACGAATTGCTCATTGACTCCAGTCAAGCCTTTACCCAAAAATCGTGGGCGCAGTGGGTAAACAAAAAAATAGCAACCCCAATTCCAGGTGCGCTCGAATTCTTTAAGTACGTCGATTCTCTTGGAATAGAAATTATTTATCTCTCTAACAGACGTGTGGAGAATTATGCTGCCACCAAAGAAAACCTAATTCAAGTAGGCTTCCCATTTGATGAGCAAACCCTTATGCTCCTAAAAGATAAAGACGGAAACAAAGAAAGTCGGCGAAACCAGCTAAGTGCGTTCGAGGTGATTTTATATCTAGGAGACAACCTCGCCGATTTTGATGCGCGCTTTTACAAGCAACCAAACAATGCTAGAATTGAAACTGTTGAAGAACTACAGGAGTTTTTTGGCAATAAATTCATCCTTTTTCCGAACCTTATCTATGGAAGTTGGGAAATGGGCTTTGAGGAATAAACGCCAATGCTGCATTTTATTAAGGTAATAGCCAGTTGGCGAACGCTATTTTTTTAATAACCAAGAAGACGATTGAATTTTATCGCCTAAACCGTCAATGAGTGCTATGCCGAACTTATCGCAGATGGGACGCTCTGGAATGGTATCGTTATTTTGGTCGCCGCCGTTGGCAAATGCCAAGTGATAGTCATCGCCGAATTTCTTGTGAATATGTGCTAGCGTTTCGCAAACAGTACGGTCTTGGTCTATGGACAAAATAGCTTTATCCACAACCCTAAGATTAGACACAATAAACAGGCGCTCTTGTTCATCTTGAAATTCCTTAGATCCTTTAAGCGCACGCTGATGATCGGAATTGACAATAACAAAAAGTGCGTCTCCATGAGCTCTAGCATTATGAAAATATTCTAAATGCCCCTTGTGGATGGGATTAAAATAGCCGCTGACAATCACTGCTTTTTTCATACGACAAATATAGGGCGATTTCATTGTCATATAAATAGTTGAACCGTGAGATATTTGTTATGATTATGTCACATTAAATTAAATCTATCTCTTTATCGATAACTATTACGGTAATTTTATATTTTTACACGCACAAAAAACCAAAAAAACATGGCATTTGATATAGCAATGATACAGGCAACTTATGCACGACTCGCAGAACGCGTTGCCAAAGCCAGAGAAATTACCGGAAAACCACTTACTGCTTCCGAAAAAATTCTTTACACTCACCTATGGGATGGTGCGCCAATTCAAGCGTATAGCAGAGGAGTAGATTATGTTGACTTTGCGCCTGATCGTATTGCCTGTCAAGATGCTACCGCTCAAATGGCTTTGTTGCAATTTATGCAAGCCGGAAAAGCCAAGGTTGCCGTGCCCACTACCGTACATTGCGATCACCTTATTCAAGCCAAAGAAGGCGCTGAAGTCGATTTAAAGTCTGCCAATAAA
>JAURDG010000186.1 GCA_030828025.1 Flavobacteriaceae bacterium
AATGATCAGTCGGGCAGAACATTTCCATATACCCAAATTGGAAATCAGATTTTTCAAGGTGATGTGTCCGTTACCAACGGAATCTTCAGCTCAACCTTTACAATTCCTAAAGATATTGATTTAGGATTGGGCGAAGCTCGAATTACGTTGGTTGCGTTTAATGAAGACAAAAGCGTTTCCTTAGGCGGCACTTCTTCGGACTTTACCATTGGGGGAATTAACACAACAACGCCCCTAAATGATACGGGACCTATTATTCAGGCATACCTTAATGATAGAAACTTTGTGTCTGGCGATCGTGTTTATGCCAGTCCTGTATTAATTGTTGATTTGGACGACGAGAATGGCATCAATACCGCCGGAGGTATTGGGCACGACATTACGGCTGTACTTGATGAAAATAACCAAAACTCTTTTGTGTTGAATGCTTATTACACCGCAGCCCAAAACGACTTCACCAGTGGAAGCCTGACGTTTCCACTTAAAGATTTATCAACAGGCTTCCATACGTTGTCAGTAAAGGCTTGGGATACACACAACAATCCAAATGCCGTAAGTATTTCTTTTTGGGTTATGGACAATAATGCCATTCAAATTGAACATGTGTTCAATACACCCAACCCCATGCACGACAAAACCACATTTGTACTAAAACACAATCGCCCGCAAGAACTTTTAAAAGCTAAAATTTATATATTTACCAACGACGCAAAACGAGTTTGGCACCACGAACAAGATGTCTATTCAACGGCTTATACGTTAGATGATTTATCTTGGGATGCGAACTCATATAGCGGGCAAAAAGTAAATAAAGGAACTTACCTGTACACTATAGAGTTGATTTCAACGTTATCACAGTCAACAGATAAATTTTCAGGTAAAATTATTGTAAACTAATATGAATATACGTACCACCATTTTGATTTGCCTTGGCGCATTTTCTTTTGCACAAGCACAACAAAATTCAAACATTCGCGTGGTGACTACAGCAGTCCCCTTCTTATCCATCGCTCCAGATGCTCGATCTTCAGCACTAGGAGATCAAGGGGTTGCTACTTCTTCAGATGCGTTCTCAAACCACTGGAATCCAGCTAAATATGCATTTATTGCTAACGAATCGGGAGCCGCAATGAGCTATACACCTTATTTGAGCAAATTGGTAAATGATATCTTTTTGGCTGATGTAACTTATTTTCGTGCCATTAATGAACGTTCTGCATTTGGCGTGGGCTTACGCTACTTTAGCCTAGGCGAAATTGAAACCGGGCAAACACCTAGCGATTTTATAAACCCATTGATTGTACGCCCAAACGAATTTGTTTTTGACGCTTCCTATGCCTTAAAGCTTAGCGACAAATTTGCTATGGCCATACAGGGATCCTATTTAAGCTCCGACCTTAAACTTGAAACCTCAACAAATGATAGCTCGGCTGCGGGTACCGTTGCCGTAGGCATCTCTGGTTTTTTTGAGTCGTATGAAGTGCCGTATTCAAATTTTTCAGGAATTTGGCGTGCTGGCTTTAATGTTTCGAACATTGGGCCAAAACTTAAATATGAGGATGAAGGTCAATCAGATTTTTTACCCACCAACCTGAAGATGGGTGGTGGCTTTGATTTTATTTTTGACTCATACACCACACTTGCCGTTACCTTAGAATTGAATAAACTCTTGGTACCTTCACCTAGTGTGCCGATTACGGATACTGAAGGAAATATTACGGGTTATCGTCAACCAGACGATGTGGGCGTACTTTCGGGAATTTTTACATCATTTAATGACGCACCTGATGGGTTTAGTGAAGAGCTAAAAGAATTTACGTGGGCACTTGGTGCAGAGTTAATGTATGATGAATCAATTGCGCTACGCGCTGGTTATTTCAACGAAAGCGAGCTTAAAGGAGCACGGAAATATATCACCCTTGGTGCTGGGTTTAAGTACAACGTTATCGATATTGATTTGTCCTATTTAATCTCGGCAACCAAAGTGATCAATCCGCTAGAAAATACCTTACGATTTTCGCTTACCTTTAATTTTGGCGAGGAGCGATATTAACTCAAATTCTTTCGTTTTTTTTCAAGGCTAAGTTGCCTTATCTTTGCCGAACTCTTAACATACAGCTTATATGAAAGAAGTGACGCAGGAAACATACCTTGATTGGTATGAAAATATGTTGTTCTGGCGCAAGTTTGAAGACAAGTTAGCCTCGGTTTATATCCAACAAAAAGTACGCGGGTTTTTACACCTGTACAATGGTCAAGAAGCCATTCTTGCAGGAGCCTTACATGTGATGGATTTGGGCAAAGACCGCATGATTACGGCTTACCGAAACCATGTGCAACCCATTGGTATGGGCGTGGATCCTAAACGTGTAATGGCTGAACTTTACGGAAAAGCAACGGGAACTTCAAACGGATTGGGTGGCTCGATGCATATTTTTTCCAAAGAACATCGTTTCCATGGTGGGCATGGAATTGTCGGCGGGCAAATTCCCTTAGGTGCTGGTATGGCATTTGGCGATAAATATCATGGCAGTGACGCCGTAACCCTTTGTTTTATGGGTGATGGTGCTGTACGTCAAGGATCCTTACACGAAACCCTAAACCTAGCTATGCTCTGGAAACTTCCTGTGGTATTTATTGTAGAAAACAATGGCTATGCCATGGGAACTTCGGTGGAGCGTACCGCAAACCATACTGATATCTGGAAACTTGGCCTTGGCTATGAAATGCCTTGCGGACCCATTGATGGCATGAACCCTGTAGCTGTTGCTGAAGGTATCGATGAAGCCATTCAGCGAGCTCGTCGTGGTGATGGCCCAACCTTTTTGGAAGCCAAAACTTACCGCTATCGAGGACACTCCATGTCTGACGCACAGCATTACCGCACCAAAGATGAGGTGGAAGAATACAAAAAAATTGACCCCATTACGCAAGTAAAAGAAGTGATTCTTAGCGAAAAATACGCTACTGAAGATCAACTGGCGGAAATTGATGCACGTGTTAAGGCGCTTGTAAAAGATTGTGAAGATTTTGCTGAATCGTCTCCA
>JAURDG010000195.1 GCA_030828025.1 Flavobacteriaceae bacterium
AGCTGTTCGATATTTAATGAAGCGTGTTGGGCAGTAGCCATGATTAATGTTGTGCCTGAGCCAACAATACGTTAACAGTACTCACTTGAGGTGCATCTGCATGCTTGTCCTTAAGCTCTTGAAGCATACTTGCTGCTTTTTCTTTTTGATTTAAGCTTAGTGCCACTTGAGCTCCTTTAAGTAAAAATCGAGGTGCAGTTAGTGGATTATCGGAGAAATCCGCAGCCTTAGCGTAATAGTTCAACGCATCTTCAAGCTGATCAAGTTCAGCAAATGCATCACCAATACCACCTAAAGCTAAAGCACCCAAAACAGGATCTTGTGTCGAAAAACCGTCTAAATAGGCAATCGCTTGGTCGTAATTTCCTTGTTGCAAGAAGATCATACCTGCATTATACTTGGCCAAACTACCAGCATTGGTATTTCCATATTCTTCGATGATTTGAATAAATCCAGGAGCGGTACCATCACCTTCTAAGGCAAGGTTAAACAACGAGTCTTGAAGTGTTGGATCTTCCATACCTTCTTTAAAATAGGCTTGTGCTTGAGCAGACATATTGGCCGATGCCTCGTTTGATGGTGCAAGTACATAGTTGTTGTACCCCAAATACAGCAAGACAGCCAAAGCTATTCCGCCAATGGAATATAAGATGTACTGCTGGTTGCGAGCTACCCATGCCTCAGCACGACCCGCTGAAGTGTCAAGTGTTTCGAATACTTCTGCAGTTACACTTTCTTGCTTTGGGTTATTGTCTTGTCCCGATTTATTTTTAGTTCCGCGTTTTTTGTACGTAGCCATTTGAAAAAGTTATGGCTGCAAAAATAAAATTTTTATTCCAATGAACCTTGACCCTAAATTGTTTATTTTGGTAGTTTTATTTCCGATAAGTAGTAAATATGAGTAGTTTACGCCTAAACGCCTTACACATAACCCAATACAAAAACGTTTTGTCTGCGGAATACAGCTTTGACAAACCCATTCATTGCTTTGTTGGAAATAACGGCCATGGAAAGACCAACACCTTAGATGCTATTTACCATTTGGCGATGGGAAAAAGTTATTTTTCTACAATAAATGCTGATAGCATCAACCACAATAGCGAATTTATGCGGCTTGAAGGGCATTTTGAGCGGGCAACTGTAACAGAGCGAATCGAATGCCAACTCAAGCGTGAGGAACAAAAAGTTTTTTTTCGAAATGGCAAGAAGTACAAAAAATTATCAGAACATATTGGGCTATTGCCCACCGTAATGATTTCTCCAGCTGATGTGGATTTAATTACAGAAGGAAGTCAAACTAGAAGGAGTTTTATTGATCGGTTGATTGGACAAGCGGACAAAAACTACCTACATCAACTTATTCAATACCAAAAAATACTGCAACAACGCAATGCACTACTTAAACAACTGGGGCATTTTGATGCAAGTGCGAAAGACACCTTGGCAATTTACAACGAGCAAATGGTGCATTTTGGCACACCCATTCATCAAGCACGCAAGTCTTATTTGTCGGCATTCGAGCCACTATTTCAACAAAGATATGCCAACTTGAGTGGCGGTAAGGAGTTGGTCTCATTGACATACGAAAGTCAACTTGCTGCGGGAGATTTTGGATCAATACTTCAACGCGCTACTGCAAAAGACCAAGCAGCGCAATATTCAACCGTGGGAATTCATAAAGATGATTTAATTTTTAATATCGATGGCTATCCCATTAAAAAATTCGGAAGTCAAGGGCAGCGAAAATCTTATCTCATTGCCCTCAAATTAGCACAATTTGATATGCTTAAACAAGCTACTTCTGTTACGCCTATACTGCTGCTGGATGACATCTTTGACAAGCTAGATGAACAGCGTGTTGCTGAAATCATTAACCTCGTGCATGAGTCATCCTTTGGACAGTTATTCATTACAGACACACATCCTGAACGCACAGCAAAGGTCATTGAACAAACAGCCAAACCCTTTGCGCTACATCACCTATGAGACACGTATTTTTAATCATCGGCACGCTAATTTTTGGATGTAGTACTCGTTTGCAGCCAAGCGAACTCGCATATTTGTCTGGTTATTGGGTTATTGAAGAAGTCATTTCTAAATTAACCCTCGCTTTTGAGGGCACACAAGGTATCGTATTTCACTCTATAAAATTAACGCCATGAGTATGCGAAAAAACGAACCGCAAGGCATGGGCGAAGTCTTAAAACAGTTTAGCAAAACGCATAAACTGGAAAAAGGACTTGATAACGCAAAAGTTGTGGAACTGTGGGAAAAACTGCTCGGGCCCGGCGTTCAAGCCTACACCGAATCTGTGCGCTTGTCGGGGGACACCTTACACGTGCAATTGAGTTCTTCTGTCTTAAGAGAAGAATTGGCTTATGGTAAAGGCAGTATCATCAGCATGCTCAATGAAGAACTAAAAAAAGAAGCGATAAAAAAACTTGTGCTTCGCTAAAACTGCTCGCGCTTAGAGAAGTGAAAAGAAATTTCTCTGACAGCATTTTCATCGCTATCTGATCCGTGGATGGCGTTTTGCCCTACAGAAGTGGCATATAATTTACGAATAGTACCCGCTGCAGCTTCTGCTGGATTTGTAGCACCGATAAGGATACGAAAGTCGTTTACGGCGTTTTCTTTTTCAATTACGGCAGCTACAATAGGCCCGCTAGTCATAAACGAAGTCAACTCGCCGAAAAATGGGCGTTCTTTATGTTCCGCATAAAAAGCTGCTGCATCGGCTTGTGTGAGTTGGGTCATTTTTAATGCTACAATACGAAAACCCGCTTCGGCTATTTTGTTTAAAATAGCACCTGTATGCCCGCTGGATACGGCATCTGGTTTAATCATGGTAAAGGTTTTGTTTGTACTCATCAGCAAA
>JAURDG010000009.1 GCA_030828025.1 Flavobacteriaceae bacterium
AACCAAAGTTCAGAAGAAATTACATCTTTATTTATTAAGCACTTTACTTCAATTGCACCAAAAGGAGTGCACGTAAAAGTAACGCCACACCATGGTGGTGAAGGCTATGTCATGTATCCCGACGGGCTGGAATTTCAGGCGGCGAGTAAAGCCTATCAAGAAACCTTTGGCAAGGCACCGCTGCCCGTTCGAGACGGTGGAAGTATTCCCATTGTAGCTCTATTTGAAGAAACACTACAAAGCAAAACAGTCCTGATGGGTTTTGGTCTTGACAGTGATGCCATTCACTCGCCTAACGAGCATTTTGGTGTGTTTAATTTTTTAAAAGGCATTGAAACCATTCCACATTTTTATCATCACTTTACGGCGATGCATCAAGCAAATCAATAAGGAATAAATCAGCGGCAATACCATCGGCTAAAAATGCACCGCTACGTGTTGTTTTGAGGCAGTTTCCTTCAATTATAAGCAATTTTTGATCGATAAGCCGCTGAGCCTGATGCTCCAAATGGTAGCGATAACGACTGCCCAATTCCAGTTCCATTTGAGGTAAGGAAACCCCCCAAGAAGCACGAAGTCCAATCATAATCGCCTCGTTGTATTTGTCTATAACACTCAAATTTTCTGTGGTTTGGGGTAACTGCCCTTCCCCTATTTTTTTCATGTACTCCGCATTGTTACTCACATTCCAATAGCGACAGTTACCATCAAAGCCATGTGCCGAAGGCCCAATACCCAAATAGGGTTTTCCTTTCCAATAGGCGGTGTTGTTTTTGGAATGATATCCTGGTTTTCCAAAACTGGACAACTCATAATGCTCATATGCCGCAGCAGTTAAGGTGTCAACCAAATACAAAAATTGTGCTTCCACTTCTTGTTCGTCCAAAAGCGCGACCACGCCCTTTTTTACATAATGTTCCAAGGCAGTTTTGGGCTCTAGTGTCAGGGCATACGAAGATATGTGGGGCACATCTAGTGTCAGCGCAGTTTGAAGGTTTTTTTGCCAATCAGCAAAGGTGGTGTGTGGTGTGCCGTAAAGCAAGTCAATCGAAATATTATCAAAAAGTTGCTGCGCCCACATAATCGATTCCATTGCTTGTTTGCTGTTGTGTGCACGATTCATCAGCTTTAGTTCAGCATCGTTGAACGATTGCACACCTATTGATAGCCTATTGACCCCCAGATTATTCAAGTCGTTGAGGTAGGCTTTAGACAAGTCATCGGGATTGACTTCAAGCGTGATTTCAGGAGATGCTACCACTTCAAAAGTCGAAAAAACTTGGTTGAGGAGTTCCTCTAATTGTGTTGTACGAAGTAAAGACGGAGTGCCCCCGCCAAAATAGATGGTTTCAATAGGAAGTTGCACTTCATCCTTTCTTAGCTGCAGCTCATTTTTTAGGGCAACGACCATGTCATCGATGTATTTGGCAGTAGTAGAAAAGTGAAAATTGCAATAATGACATGCTTTTTTACAAAAAGGAATATGTAGGTAAATTCCCGACATGACTATTTCTTAATTCGATGTGCTTCTTGCTTCACAAAAGAAGCCCATCCCGAATAATTGGTGTCCGATTGCTGCGCGGGATTGTAGTAGTGGCAAAGTGCTGCCGCAAGTCCATCCGTAGCATCTAAATTTTTTGGGAGTTCTTTAAGTGAAAGGATTTGCTGTAGCATCTTGGCGACCTGTTCTTTGGAAGCATTTCCATTCCCAGTGATAGACATTTTTATTTTTCGTGGAGAATATTCAAACACGTCTAGGTTGTGTGCAATACCAGCGGCAATAGCCACCCCTTGCGCACGACCTAGCTTAAGCATCGATTGTACATTTTTTCCAAAAAAGGGGGCTTCCAACGCCATTTCTGTTGCGCCGTAGGTTTTAATTAGCTCGGATGTTCTCGAATAAATATGCCCCAAACGAACATAGTGATTGTCATACTTGCTTAGTTTAAGTTCATTGAGTTGAAGGCAGTTTAGTCTAGTTCCTTGTACTTCAATAACACCAAAGCCCATGATTGTCGTTCCAGGATCTACGCCTAAAATAATTCGCGATTGGCTCATATGTAAAAATAGAAAATTAAAGCTACTTGGTAACACATACCGGTAGCGTCCAGCGTACTTCTACTGGGATTTCGAGGTTTGTTTTAAAAGCAGGTTGTAGCGCTGGCAAGTCGGAGAGCGTTGATGTAACTTGAGGAAGCACTAGAGATGATAATTCTTGATTTATATCCTTATTAACACCCAAGAGGTGCAACTGACCCAAAGTGTCCACTTTAAGCGAAAAGAACAAGGTGTCGGTGCCTTTTGGAAAATGCTTGGCAAATGGTTGTAACTTATTATTTAATTTTTTTTGAATGATATTGGTAAAGCACTGCCAATTAGCTTGAGGGTTGTCAAGAGGACAGTCGGGATACATTGGTGGTTCATCGGAAGCAGTCCAATCAATATTAGGTGGTGGCGTTTGTTTTTTTGGCGTTGAGCAACCAAAAACGAAAGATAGCAAGATGAACAACCGAAAAAGATTCATTAGATAAAAGTAAAAAATAAAAAGGGGTTAACTCCAAACTGATAATAATTTGTACATTTAAGACTATGGATATTGTATTAATCATTTTAGGTGCTGTGTTGATGATTGTCGGATTGGCAGGAAGTTTTATCCCTGTGATACCAGGTCCATTGACCAGTTGGTTAGGGCTTTTAGCACTTCATTATACTTCAAAAGTGGAGCAAGATTGGACTTTTTTAGGTTGGACTTTAGCCATTGCAATTTTTATCATGGTGCTGGACTATATTGTTCCCATTGTGGGAACTAAATTTTTCGGTGGCTCCAAAGCAGGCGTTATCGGAAGTACCATAGGACTTATTGTCGGCTTATTTTTCATGCCCATTGGCATCATACTCGGTCCATTTATTGGTGCCTATGTGGGTGAAATTAGTCAAAGTCCAAATCAGAAAAGTGCACTCAAAGCAGCAGTAGGATCATTGCTTGGGTTTCTCTCTGGCGTCGTTATAAAGTTTGTTGTTTCGGCGGTGTATCTTGTTTTTTTTGCTATCGAAACGGGAGAGCTTTTTGTCGAGCTATTAGGTTTTAATTAAAGAGCCAGAGGCATAAGGAAGAGTAGTCTTTCAAATCACAATACTATACTTATTAAAAATATATTACAAGACTTCGTTCTGTATCAAATCACAATAAATTTTAACTAAACAAAACGATATTCTTTACTTCCCTATGGCATCTCTGGAACTTTAATTGGTTGATAAAATGGTGAAATTTTTCCTAATATACTGACGTGAATCTTAAAAGGCTTGTGTGTCTTCCAGCCCGTCTTTTTGTCGCCAAAGTTTAAAATACGAACATAGTTGGGATAACTTTGGTCGTAAATATCCAAATCATAAATATGTTTAAACTCGTAATATTTACTGGAAATCCGCTGTACGCGATACACATATTCCCAAAGGCTTAAGCCCTCGTTTAGGTGCTTGTGAATTTCTTCTGGGTTAAGTCCTAGAATAAAACAATCGTTGGTGTGCAAGGTTGTTATAATCATCCTTCCGTCATCAGGCAATTGATACATCGGCTCATGCTGGCGTATTCTACGTACGGCTTCCCAAAAAGTAACTACATGCTCTTGAAACTTCCCATCTAAGGTTTGGTATATTAACACATGGTGGTTATTTCTTGGGTTGACGTATTTATTTTGCCCTTCACTGAGCTGTACGGCATTACCAACTTTTTCGCGCACGCGTACCTTACGAACGGGCACCTTGTCGCCATGCTTATTGGGTAAAAATATTTTTGTTTCCCAACCGGTTGGTCTTGTTTGGTACAATACTTTTGGTGGGATGCGTCCATTCTTAAAGCCGCCATGCAAATCAATTTGATCATAGACCAACTCACGAATCGCAGGATCTACAATTTTACTCACTTGTTTTGCGGTAGAAATTGAAGTAACGGGTTTTGATATATGGTATCCTTCTTGTCCGTCTGGCGTTTGTCGCTTACCAAAATAACTATCCTTGTGTAGTTTTCCCTTTGGTGCTAAGCTATAGCCATTCCCTTTTTTGTTTGCAATTTTTCGGACTACTTTCGTGTCCGAATCAACTGTAATGGGCATGGTTTGATAGACTTTTAAGGCATCAGAAGAGAAGCTTGCCCAAGGTGTTGGAAACGGTTCTCGATATGGCAATGGTGCGTAACGATTCCAAAAACTTAATTCTTCAACATAAGAAATATTGTTTAAGCCAATAATAAGTGCATTCAACCCGGATTCTCTAGGATCGTGGTGTTTTGATTTAGTGTCAAATGCATAAATCGAATTGAGGCCCCATTTACGTTTGATACTGCTTATGGTGTTTCCTCGTGAAGCAATGACTTGAGCAGATACCTGCTCTAACATTGATTTTATTTTCAGTGCAATATGGTGTTGGTCATCAAACTCATTTGCTGAGTTGTTATTGGCATATACAGATTGAACAAAATGCCTGAATCTTTGATAGGAATTGTATTTGGCAGCACCAGAAAACAATTGCTGAAGTACTCGTGTTTTAACCTTTTCCCATGTACCTGGAGGCAATGAGCTGAAATATTCGTAAGGGGTTTTAGATGCAATCTCATCCTTGAAAAATGTCATGCATAAGGTTTTGTTTTTGTCTGAATCGTTAAAAAAACGTTTCCATGGATGGATATAAACAATAGAAACTTCTTCGGTAAAAAGTTGATCTAAGGAAATCTTGGTATTGGTATAGGGGCAGGTTTTACTCCATTCAAGCCATAATTTATATTTAAAAAGATTTTTGTGGGTTGGATTATGACCAAGTTCAACTACAGCATGGTGAATGCTGGGCAACTCTTGGTCGCGTAATTTTTTGGAAACAAAAAGGGTCTGACGACCTTTGGCATTTACTTTTAGCTCTGGAGTCAGCGCAAATTGTATTTGATCTATTTTTCCATATGCTTGAAGCAGTTCGTTTACCAATCTTCTCAACACAAGTACTGGTTTTTGCACGACAGGCTTAAATCGCCTAAATATCTGTTGGTCATCAGTTGAATCCTCAGGAAGGTGGTCTGCCTTATTTTTTTTATTAAAGAGATATAGTTTGTTAGTATTGATGTCCACATCAAAGTGTGCTTGGAATTGCGCTTTCCAAGTTGCTACTCCCAAGTTTTTACGCTTAGAGTCTAGAACAAAGGTTTCTATTTTCTGTTGCGTTTGTTCTGATATGCTCCTCCACTTGGCTTGACCAATGGCGTTTTGAACTCCACCAAGTGATACTGCTGCTGTGGTATCGTGCCCCTTTTTTAAATACGCCAATATGACACGAGCAGCCTTTAGGCTAATATTTCCATATCCAGGCTTCAATTTTATAGATGCTACGGCTCCTGCCCTAGCACTATTAAGCCCCCATTTAGAACCTAACCTTTGGATCAATTTCTTTTTATCTGTATAGAAGAACAAATCATGCCACAATTCAATTTGTTGTTGTTCTGTAAAGGTAAAAAACGCCTTGTCAAATGCTCTTTTTTTGGTTAAATGCACCAAGGTATGCGCCAACTGAATCTTATCGTTGTCCTGATAATTAAAGGCATATTGTTCATTAACACCAAGGGCAATACGAACTTTCTTAAACATAAAGCTAGAAAATTGAAGTGCCACACCAAGTGCTTTTGTGCGTTGTTTTGCATTTAGCTTCTTGTTGTAAAGTGTAATAGAATCCAACCAACTATAAATTTGATGCCACTCATTTATGGGATGGCTTTGCCACATCGCCTTTTTATTCGGTTCATAAAGGCAAGATGCCAAACCTCCACGCAACTTTTTATATTGTGCGGGACGCTGGTAAAAAATCAATCCATTGCCCTTTTCGTCGCCCAATAAAAAATGACGAAAGGCTTTGGTAATCATGTTATGATGCTGTTGCTGTTGGTCAAACAAAGTGCTAAGTTCGTCTTCAAACATAGCTCTATCTAGGTATCGATTTCGAACACGTTCTTCTTGATAGTTGTACTGTTCATTTTTTTTGGGGAGTAAAGAAAACAGGTATTCGCCTAACTTTTGGTTACCTAATTTCTTTTTTGTGTGCATAATTCCTAACCTATTGGCAGCAGGAAGTCCTTCATTAAGAGCTTTTGCATTCGATTTTTCCATCGCTTGATTCATGACTTTACCTCTTCTTTGAATCATGTGATAGAGTACACGTCCAAACTCAAGTTTGGACAGCTTTTCTTTCAAGCCTTTGGCACGAAGCTCATAGGGATTCATGGCAAACCAAGGGTTGATTTTTTGATGTAAACCAGGCGTATCATGGTTTTTCAACCATTTAGTCAATTCCTGTTTCGTCAAAGGACATAATTCGCTTTCTGCCAAAAAAAGCAACATCTTACGTTTTCGATAAGTCTTACGGAAATATAGTTTTCTTGAATTTCTGATTTTAGCTCTATTGGTGGCAAAAGAAATTTCATTTTTACCCTCGCCAAGGTTGCTGATAAACGAAGAAAACGTATGAACACCCATGGATAAAATAACAGGCTCTTCGGACTGTTGCACAAGTGCCCAACCAATAGATTCTGTTCCAATGTCAAGACCTAAAATTTTTTTCATTCAATTATATTTTATACATTTGACCCATCTTATCACAATAAGGCTATATGCCGCGGACGTAATGTCCAGTGTCCCGCTTCGGTGGGATTTTTTTTGCTTAAACATTAACCCTTAAAGGCTGGTCGGGAAATTCCCGACCAAAGCCTTAGGGCGTAGCATAACAATCAAAGCAAAAAATAAGCAGGCTCTTCGCTACGAACTAGAGCCTTGTTTGGCAAAAAAGGTCGATGGGGTATAGTTATTAACCCCTTGCAAAAACAAAGTTGCTGGCTTTAATTAGAAAAGGCAGTAAAATCTACTGGATTGACAAAAAAATGATGTGAACTGACATATTTAGCCGTTCAAATGCATAAAAATCAGCGTAATAATGGTGTAAGAAAAACCTTACTTTTTATACAACGCTAGTAATACAGGCTACGATTGTCTTGGATTTCAAACGTACTTTTTACGGCTTCTGCAAAATTGGCTTGCGCTCCTTGTTTTGCAAGGTTTAAGATAGAAGCTTTATAACCCGCATAACTTGGAAGGGCTGTTGCTGGGGTTTTACCCTTAAGTTGCACAACAAAAACCCCTGATTTTCCAGAAAGAGGAGCCGAAACCTGATCAACCACTAAACTAGAGGCGGCGCCCACTATATTGGGTTCCTTACCAACACCTGTCAGCATCGCTGTAAATCGATTAACAGCTTTAGAAGATGATATGGTTTGATTAAACTGGTCTGCCACTTCTTTAAGGGAGGTGTACGCATTGATTTGCTCCAATAAATATTCCTTTTTCTTTTCCACAGCTACTAATGGGGTTACTTCAGCCGCAACATCAGTTGCAGCAGGCAAGCCCTCCGCTTTTATGGAGGCAACTTGAACTATAATATAGCCGCCAGTATTTAATACAAAGCGCTTAATATCATTTGGTTGACGCTCCTCCTCAAAAGCCCAACGAACTATTTGCCGCTGATTTCCCAACATCGGTAGCGACTCATCTAAGCGTTTAGTGTCATTCGCCGATCGAACGACATACCCTTTGGTTTTGGCGACCTCTTCTATGTTCAAACCTTGAATATCTAACTCGAATTGTGTAGCCGTTGCAAATAAACGGTTGCTCGTATCATCAGATGGAACAAGTTTTTTGGCAACAGTAGCTAACTTCACCACGTCCTTTTTTTCCATGATTTCAACAACATGAAAACCGAAATCAGTCTCAACTAATCCAATAGCACCCACACGGTTCGAAAACACATAATCACTAAAAGGTGCTACCATATCTTCACGCACAAACTCAGGTAATTCACCACCACTACTTGCAGAAGGGCCATCAGAATTATCACGTGCTAGTTGGGCAAAGTCAGCTCCTCTACGTGCTTTACGCAACAGCGCATTTGCTTCTTTTTTAGCATCTGCCTTGGTGCGTGTTATCGTTGCTGCTGCATTGGATGCGCCCACATAAGAAACAAGAATATGACGGGCTTTTGCTTTACCTCCTGCTCTACGTTCCACCAAACGTGTCAGCTTGCTGTATCCGTTATCTTCGTAAGGACCAAACACCTGATTGTTTTTTAGATTGAATAAGGTACTCGCGTAATTTTCTGTTATTTCTGATTCGGTTACAAAAGTATTTGCATAAGGAATCTCCGAATGTTCACTCACAAATGAGGCAAGTGAGGCCTGATCAATTTCGGCAAAAGAAGGATAGGTTTCCTCTTGCTTCGACACCTCATTGTATAAGGTTCTGCTACTGAGTAATGTACGCAATTCGTTTTCAATGAGCACCTTATCTTCTGGAGTAGTCACCTCCGCAAATTGGACATATTTCAAATCTCTAGATGCCTCACGTTTGTAGGTTTCTTTGTTTTCTTTAATATATGCCGCAATATCTTGCGATGTAACTTCAATCAAACTATCGGCAACTACCGTATAAGGAATTTGCACGTAGTCTATGTCAACAAGATCATTTTGCAAGGCGTATTCTTGCTTTGCTTCAAATTCGGTTGTATAAATTCCAACATTGATCATATCTTGATAAAGCTGGACTTTGATGTTGTTGATGATGTTAGCTTCTTGGGCTTTCCATTGCTCAAAGCCTTGCGGGTTATTCTGGCTTAGATCTAAAATAAAATCAGTGAATTTTTGTGGATCAAAAGCACCGTCTTCGCCCTGAAACTGTGGGTCAGAAGAAAAATTAGGGTCTTTCTTCAGATATTGCTCAATATGATTTTTGCCAACAGCAAGTCCAATAGCCTCTAAAGCACTAGAAAAAGCCTTAGCATTAGTCGTTTGGTTGTAGGCAAAATTAACGGCTTGCATGGTAGAAAATCCATAGTTACGCTCTACAAAATCTACTTGGCGACTAAATTCTTCAATCCCAACTTCCTCATCGCCAACAATGATGACCGGCTCTTGACTGACTGTGGAATTACCGTCAAAGATGCCTGTAAACACAAATGCCAACAGCGCCATACCAATAATGAAAATTAAAAAGACTGAACGTTCCCTGATTTTACCTAAAATAGCCATGGATTAAAATTTTTAGACTGAGTGCGAAAATACAATTTATTACTACAACTTAAAATGCTAATTTTTAAACACACGAACCAAATCTATTTTGGTGTTTGAAACCTCCAAAATTTCATAAGTGTAGCCCTCGATAGAAATCTGCGCTCCTTTTTCTGGGATTTCAGCCGTGTGGTGAACAAGCATACCGCCTAAGGTCTCATAGGAATCTGCTTCTGGAAGTTCAAGAGCATACTCACTATTAAGTTCGTCAATTTCTAATCGAGCAGAAAACGTAAACGAACCGTCCTCATGGGCAATATGAATATTAGAAATCGTATCGTGCTCGTCCTCAATTTCTCCAAACAACTCTTCAACGATATCCTCTAAAGTCAGCATCCCCGCAGTTCCGCCATACTCGTCTAAAACCACGGCAATGCTTCTCCGTTTTTTTACCAATAGATTAAATACATCTTGAATCTGCATGGTTTCAGGAATCCACTCTACTGTTTTGATGATCGCATGAAGTGATTTAGGTTTTTTAAACATATCAAAGGCATGTACATACCCAATAATGTTGTCCATTGTTTGGGCATAAACCAAAATCTTAGAAAATCCTGTTGTTGAAAAGGTGTCCAGCAGAACCTTTAGTTTTTCGTAGCGCTCTACGGCGACCATTTCAGCTCGTGGCACCATAACCTCACGTGCTTTTAGATTCGTAAAGCTTAAGGCATTATGAAACAATTGCAGCTCGGCATCGAGATCCTCTTCGTCAACTGTGTCGATATGTTCAGAAATAAAATCACCAAGCTCTAACTTACTAAAAGCAATAGCCTCTTCTTGTTTTGGAACCCGAAAAAATCGATATAGAATACCATTTGAAAAGCGCAACACAGCCCAGCTAAGCGGACGCATTAACGCACAAAAAACATATGCGGGTAACGAAAAAACATGCAACACACGATTGGCGTAAATTTGGAAAAAAACTTTTGGCAAAAACTCTGCTGTGATTAAAATTACCGCAGTAGAAAGTAGCGTTTGGTACAAGATTATATTTAAGGGCAAATCGGCATTAAGTGCGTATTCCGGAAAAAATTGATCGATAATTAGATCGCCAGCTTCAATTCCATAAACAACAAGGGCAATATTGTTTCCGATAAGCATGGAAACAATAAATCGAGCGGGGCTTTTTGTGATACTTCTGAGCAAAGAAGCAACAAAACCGTGCTGATTTTTTTGAATTTCGAGCCTGATTTTATTGGAGGAAACAAAGGCAATTTCCATTCCAGAAAAAAATGCAGACAACAGTAAACTAATCAGTATAACCGAAAGTGTAATGGACATGGTGCCTAGGAATCCTTACGCTTTTCGAGTTTTTTTCGAAAGCGACGTCTAATGTAAAACATCAAAAATGCAACAGCAGCGATAGCCAAATCCAATTCGATTTTAGCATCGGCAGCGCCCCATGTAAATATGGCGCGACATAAAAAAATTACCCCAAACAGGAGGTAGATAATTTCGGATATTCGATAAAATTTAATCATAATTCTTCTTCGATAACCACGCTTCCTACTAATGGTCCTGTGGTAATTTTATTAAAGGATTTGTTTGCATCCAAGGTGTTGGCAGCAATGTCGTAATCCTGATTTTTAAAGGTAAAGTTTTCTTCTGTAAAAACCCAATCTCGATTGATGTCCCAATACAATTGATTGGTGTTTAAATCGGCACCTTCGGGGGTTGTAATAACAACGTTACCACGCAAGTCAACCAGGTCTGTAACCGTGTACAGTATTCCGTAGTCAGCTTTCACGTGGGTTTCCGCTTGTTCTTCGTCATAAAAAACGACCTGAACCCCTTTTGGAAAAGCTGAGTAAGGAAAAGGTTGGTTCGAGTAATCCATATTTTTGGCGGCAGTCAGTATAGCTACAGTTCTTGCCGAGTCTGTATAAACCAAGCGAATCGTATCTGCCTCTCCAATGGGCAACGCATCAAACTGATTGATTTTTTTGACCTCCTCATAATTACTTTTGCAGGAAATGGCAAAAAGCACGAACAGTAGCGCAGAACTGTTGAAAAGCAATTGAGGAATGCGCATGCTATAATTGTGGAACAGTAACGCTATCAGCGATCCAACACGAGAACGTAATGGTCTCACCTGCTCTGCCTTCAGTAAAAATGTCGGTTTTGCTTGGTGCACGACCTTCATAACTTTCTACCAATTTTAGTGCCGTTTTTTTGACTCCTGAATCTACAGCAGCTGCCTTGCGGGCAGTATTAGCAGCCAACCAATACACAGCACGCTTTTCAAATTGGGTAGTCCCGCAATCGTTAGCACTTGATGCGTACAAACTAGCAATCAGCATATAGGCTTTTCCCATAGAAGGGCGGTTTTTAAGTGCCCTATAAGCGTATGATCTAGATTTACTCTTGAGTCCTTTTTTGTTAAACTTAACAGCAATTTTATAGAGAATTTCAGCCTTGCGATACTTGTCCTGCTCTAAGGTCAAGGACTCTTCATAGTAAGCCAAAGCTGCTTGACTATCGTTTGCTTTGTCTTTGAGTAAGCCTAAATAATAGGCCGAATTGGCAGATGGGTTAATGGCATGCAATGCTTCAACAAGTTCTACAAATAAGGGATCGTCAGAACATTCTTTTGCATCCATGCGGCTAGCCGCACGATTCAGCCAAACGCTATCACCCCGATTTTCTTCGAAATTTTTTCGATACAAGGGTATAAGGTTCTCACAACTGGATTCCTGAGAAATAATCGCCTCTAGATTGTTTGAATAGGTAGAAAAAGCCAAAACATTGGTTTCATAAACACGTTTGCTGCGTTGTTCCCTTGATGTCAATGCTTGACCTTCGTCAAGTTTAGTTAATATAGCATCCAACTTCTTGGTTAGCTTGTTTTGCTCCAATTCAAACTTTTCTGAAACTTCCTCGTATTTGGTAAACAAATCTTCTGTGGAGGTTGTACCCGCTTTGTAAAGCTCATAAGTTGTTTTGAAGTAAGTATAAAGCTGATTTGGGCTCGTAAAGCTGTTTGGATCTTGCGTAAAGGCTTGATCAAAAACCTCAAACGCTTCTTGTAATGTGCCTTGATTGTAATCAATCATGCTTTGTGCCTTTGATGAGAGTATGCTACCAACTTCGCTAGCACCACTTTTTGCATTAGGGAAATGGGTTAACCAGTCGTCATATAGCTGGATCAGTTCGGCTTGATAGGTAGTCTTATCATCTGTAGCCTCACTAATTTTATGCTTCAAGATTCGTTCACCGTATTTAAATGTGGCCACATTTAATTCAGGACAAACCGTCCATACCTCTTTCCAAGGCGTATAGGCAGAGTCGTAGTTTTTCACTTTTGCAAACTCTGCAAAAATAGATAGGTTAGCGGGGCAGGAACTTTTGTCGCCCTGGGCAAATAATGAAGTGCCTGTACTTAGCACCATGAAAAATATAAATAGTCTCATTGCAATTAATCGTATTTTCTTTTAATAAACCAAATATCACTCAGCGAAAAACCAATCGTGATCGCTGTGTACTTTTCTTCTATCAAACCAGCATTTTTGGTGCCTAACTTTCCAAGCTCAACACCAATATTGGCTTTTGAAAAATTACCTATAGGTAACCCCAAACCAAAGGTTATGCCAAAATCCTTGATGTTTTGATTTTTTAAGTTTATACCCGTGTCTTCAAAACGGATACCTCCACGATATACCACACGTTTGAGGTAACTTGAAAATGAATTGTATTGCGGCACATAAAATCCGCCGAAAGACCACCTTGACGCTGCAGTATAGACAACATCAGGATTGACTTCCAATGGGTTTGTTATCCCTTGATTCGCTGAAGTGTATGTCGCACCCACAAACCAATTTTGTTTTTTTCCAAAACCAACACCCAAGCGTGTTTCTGCAGGTAGTGAATTGGATGATTGAGCGAGATTTCCTAAATCAATATCTTCTGAAGTTGCTATAGTGCCGTTAGAGGAAACGGTTGCTATTTGTCTGGAATTTATACTTTCCAAAGATGCATTTGGGGTAATGGTTGCCGATAGCTGGATTTGATAATCTGATAAAATGGTTTCGATGTAATGTGCGCCTAAGGTGTATTGAATACCACTCAATTCTGCACGTGTAAAGACTTGAGTGTTGAGCTCAACACCCGATACGGTGCGTGTAAAGGTCTTTTCGTTGTAGCCAAAATTATAATACATACTTGCACCCAAGCTAAGCCCTTTGATTGGGTTGGCGGCAAGGCTTAAAAACGTACTGTTTAATCCTCCAGACCCTTGATGCAAAATGATGTTTTCTGCAGCATTAATTTCTTCAACTGTACGAAGGCGATATCCTATGCCCGTCTTAGGTTTTAAGCCAAAACCAAAAGCTAGATATTTTGTCGGGACACTTAGTGAAAGATAACGTAAACTGGCGTTTTTGTTGTCGTCCGTACTTTGGTCTGACATCAGTGTGGCAGCTTTGTAAGCAGCACCAAAGTTATACTGAACAAAGTTTAGCTTTCCAAGTGTTGCTGGATTTTCTAAGCTAAATTGGGTGCTATCGGCATAAACGCTCATGCCACCCATCGCATTGTTTTCTGCCGTCCTGTTAGACACTGATTGACCAAAGCCAAAGTATGAATAGGGCGAAAGAGATGCGTTTTGAGAAAAACCACTCGTGGTAATCACGGCTACTGCAAATGCTAAAAAATTATTTCTCATGGAGCTTATTGAATATAAGGAGTCGATGTAAACCAATAAGATTTAAATCAGTGTTGGCAAATATGCCATTTTTTATCTTTTTAATCAAAAAATCCGCGTCTCCGCCTGTTAAAATTGTGGTAAAATCACCAAATTTTTCTGAAAAGTGCTCGATTTGGCTGTTTATTTCGGCAATGACACCAAATTCGACTCCGTACTGCATACTGGAATTTGTAGAGGTGCCAAGCTGTGGAATATCATGTGTGGGCTTTTCTAAGGGCAGTGCCGCGGTGCATAAATGCAATGCTTGATAGCGCATGGCTCTTCCAGGAGCAATAGCACCGCCGTGATGCACAGCTGCTGCATCGATATAGTCATAAGTGATGCAGCTCCCGGCATCGATGACCAGAAGCGGCTTTTGCGGAAATAGGGTCATGCCACCAGTAATTGCAGCGCGCCGGTCAACACCAAGAGTATTGATGTCTTGGTATTTGGAGGTAAATGGGTATTGGGTTGTATGGTCAACAAAAAATACGCGGGATTGTTTTGGCAAATAATGCAACAGGTGCTTTGTTGACGCACCAACAGAACCTATCAGTATCGTTGAAATAGGTTTTTTTTCTGTAAAATTTTTCCATTGGGTTTCGTTCCAATCGGAGCAAACACCTGAATCTGTTCGTTTATTATTCTGAAACAGGCCGTATTTGGTTTGGGTATTTCCAATATCGAGCACTAAGTGCAAAGAAGCCTTCATCATTTGGCTAAAGTATAAGTTTTTTTGTAAGTGACTTGTCAATTCTTTGAAAGCAATTATATTTGCGCAAGTATTTAAAAAGGTACCTTAGCTCAGTTGGTAGAGCAAAGGACTGAAAA
>JAURDG010000166.1 GCA_030828025.1 Flavobacteriaceae bacterium
TCGATGTCTTTTTTGGTAAGTGCGGGCAATGAAATTTTGGTGTTTGGTAGGTTTACCCCCTTTTTTGATTTTAGTGCTCCACCCTGAATGACACGAGCACGCACACGTGATTTTTTATCGGTGTCGATAATCTCGAAAATAAGTTTCCCGTCGTCCAGCAAAACGCGTTCTCCGGCACTTACGTCTTTGGGGAACTTTTTGTAATTCATATAAATGGCATCAGCGGAGCCTATTTCTACATCCTCTGTAGTAAACACCACCTCTTGACCTTCTTCTACAACTGTTCCGTCTGCCATTTTGCCCACACGTAGCTTGGGCCCTTGTAAATCCGCAAGAATGGCGACATGAAACCCGAGTTCAACGTTTAGCGATCGAATAATGTTGATGCGCTCCAAGACGTCATCATAGTCGGCGTGTGAGAAGTTGATACGAAAGACATTTACTCCGCTTTCCATCATAGCTTTGATGGTTTCTCTGGAAGAGGAAGCCGGACCTAGTGTTGCGACAATTTTGGTTTTTTTGATTTTTCGCATGGTTAAAACGTAAGGAGTTCTTTAATTTTATATTGATTTTTTGGCAGCTTGTAGCACGAAAGTACATGCGCTATTTGCTGTATTTTTTTTTGAATAGACGTCGTTAAATCAGTGACACACACGAGCAAGTCCACGCGGTCTAGTTGGGGAAATAAAAAAGCAGATTGATCCAATTGAGCAAAAAGCCCCCCGCTGTCTAGCGCATGACTTGCTGTGCGGCGGTTTTCGACTACCCGCCACGACTGCTGCATAACGGAAGACTCGTATTCATAAACCGCAAAGGCATAACTTGCCGAATGAAGGGTCAAATCTTCCTTGCTTCGAGACAAAGACAAGCCTAACAGACGGTTGAGGCGAAAAACAAATAAATATGCGGGCAAGGTCGTATGAATACACATTACATCTTGGTCGTGTACATCGGGCGCTAAATCAAGCTTGTGTGTCAACATATTCATTGATCCTTGCGAAGATACTGCAAAAAGGACTAGTAGCCCTTTAACAGCTAGATTTTCGTTCAGTGTTTTGTTTTAATGGATTTTATTCGATGCTGGTAGTGATAATAGCCTCTTTTGGAGACTTTTTCAGTAGCCCTTTTTTTATTTGTTCCACCTGCCGCAGCAACAATCCGCCCACCGACCCATAGCTTCGCTTCGTAGTAGTTTCGTTCGCCGTCTCGTGCCGCACTTGTTATATCAAAGCGATAGTCGAGCTTATTTTTTTGAAACCAATCTACCAATAAACTTTTGTAGCTCAAAACACGGTTTTGCAACCCCTGCAGATCAACGTGGGGCGTAATCATCACGGCGTGCACAAACTGAGTACAGACGTCAAAACCAGCATCTAGATATACAGCACCCACAAACGCTTCAAATAGATTGCCGTGCACATTAGGCCCGTGTTTTTCGTGCGGCACATTTGACGACAGATGGGCAGCAAGCCCGAGCTGTTCACCGATCGTATTTAGAAATTCGCGGCGCACAATTTTTGAGCGCATCAGCGTTAATGAACCCTCATCTTGTTGTGGCATTTTGTGAAACAAATGTGTTGCCACGATGACACCAATAACCGAATCGCCCAAAAACTCGAGGCGCTCATAATTGATTTTTTTCCCATTTTCATCCGTTTCCTCCATAGAAGAATGGGTAAAAACACGTTTGTATAGCGACAAGTCTCTAGGCTCTAGTCCAGTAATCTCTTTAACAATTGTGAATAGCGGGTCTTGGGTATTGGGCTTTTTTTTAGAACGCAAAAACCGACCCATTCCCATGTCAGTCCATTTTGGAGAACAGCACGCAAGCGTTATGTCCGCCAAAGCCGAAGGTGTTGCTCATGGCCATAGACACATCTCTTTTTTGGGCTTTATTGAAGGTAAAGTTGATTTTTGGGTCTATATGCTCGTCAGGTGTATTGAAATTAATTGTAGGCGGAACAATCCCATGCTTGATGCTTAATATTGAGGCGATTGCCTCAACGGCACCGGCAGCACCCAACAAATGGCCCGTCATGGATTTGGTCGAGTTGATATTCATGTTGTATAGGTGTGCACCAAAAACTGCTTGAAGCGCTTTAGTTTCGGCAACATCGCCCAACGGAGTTGATGTGCCATGCATGTTTACCGCATCAATGTCGGTGGCTTGAACACCAGCGTCAGCCAAACAATTTTCCATAACACTAGTCGCCCCAATTCCTTCGGGGTGTGGAGCCGTGATGTGGTGTGCGTCCGCAGACAAACCTCCTCCAGCAAGCTCGGCATAAATGGTTGCACCTCTAGCTTGGGCATGCTCCAAACTTTCGAGCACGAGTGCGCCTGCGCCTTCACCCATTACAAAGCCATCTCTGTCTTTGTCGAAAGGTCTTGAAGCTGTTGCCGGATCATCGTTTCGGGTGGAAAGCGCATGCAAGGCGTTAAACCCAGCAATGCTCGCTTTGGCAACACCCGCTTCAGAGCCTCCAGTAATCATGACATCTGCATAGCCCAAGCGGATATAATTTAGCGCATCAATAATGGCGTTTGCCGATGAAGCACAAGCGGAAACAGTGGTAAAGTTTGGCCCTCTAAACTCATATTTAATGGAGATCATGCCCGGCGCAATATCCGCAATCATTTTTGGTATAAAAAAGGGATTAAAACGAGGTATCCCGTTGCTTTCGGCAAAAGCGAGGACTTCGTTTTGAAACGTTTCTATACCGCCAATTCCAGAACCCCAAATAACACCCGCTTTGGCTTTATCCAGCGCATCGATATCAAGCTGTGCGTCTGCAACCGCCTCGTCAGCAGCGACAAGCGCATACTGGGTGAAGCGATCCATCTTTCGCACTTCCTTGCGATCAAAATGATCTTGTGGGTCAAAACCTTTGAGCTCGCAAGCAAACTGTGTCTTGAAGTTAGCCGCATCAAAATAGGTAATAGGCGCAGCACCACTAGTACCAGCCACAAGCGCATTCCAGTACGCATCTCGGGAGTTTCCAATGGGTGTTAGCGCTCCTATTCCAGTAACGACAACCCGCCGCCTAGCCATGAAAAAAGAGATTATTTGTTTCCTTCTATATATTGAATAGCTTGACCAACAGTAGCAATGTTTTCTGCTTGGTCATCTGGGATTTGAATATCAAATTCCTTTTCGAACTCCATAATAAGCTCGACAGTATCTAAAGAGTCTGCGCCTAAATCGTTTGTAAAGCTAGCTTCTGCAACGACTTCATTTTCGTCAACACCTAACTTATCTACAATGATGGCTTTTACACGTGATGCAATATCAGACATAATTTTGGTTTTTAAATTTGGGACAAAAATAGAAAAACTTTAATGCGCACGCATTTTATTTTGAAAATTTTACGTCTTACAAAAGTTAAACAAAAGCAATTTAAATGTGTAATTTTGCATAAAAGAAGGGCGTTTTGAACACAATAGTTGTTTTTGCCTCGGGTTCTGGCTCGAATGCGGAGA
>JAURDG010000073.1 GCA_030828025.1 Flavobacteriaceae bacterium
TGGAACGTGACTGATACACACTAAAATATTCATGGGCTTATTGTTTTACACAAAGGTAATAAAAAAATTAATTTTATTATGCACGCATAATATTTTTATCTGTTTACTAGACTTTTGTTGGTTGGGCATTTTATTGCTATTTTTGCGCGACTTAAATCAGCTATGAGGACGATTCAATTCAGAGAAGCTATTTGCGAGGCTATGTCAGAGGAGATGCGTTTGGACGAACGTATTTACCTTATGGGAGAGGAAGTAGCCGAATACAACGGTGCTTACAAAGCATCTAAAGGAATGTTAGATGAATTCGGTGAAAAACGGGTTATTGATACCCCCATTTCTGAGCTTGGTTTTGCCGGAATTGGCGTGGGCTCTACCATGACAGGCAACCGTCCGATCATTGAATTTATGACCTTCAATTTTGCCCTTGTCGGCATTGATCAGATTATAAACAATGCCGCTAAAATCAGACAAATGTCTGGAGGTCAGTTTCCTTGTCAGATTGTTTTTCGAGGACCTACAGCCTCTGCTGGACAGCTGGCAGCAACGCACTCTCAGGCTTTTGAAAGCTGGTATGCCAATTGTCCTGGACTAAAAGTAATTGTTCCTTCCAATCCTTACGACGCTAAAGGCTTGCTCAAGGCAGCTATACGCGATGATGACCCTGTCATTTTTATGGAATCGGAGCAGATGTACGGCGACAAAGGCGAAGTGCCAGAAGGTGAGTATGTGTTACCCATTGGCGTAGCTGACATCAAGCAAGTAGGTACAGATGTAACGCTTGTTTCATTTGGCAAGATTTTTAAGGAAGCCCAAAAAGCAGCAGATGCCTTAGCCAAAGAAAATATTTTGTGTGAGTTAATTGATTTGCGCACTATACGTCCACTGGATATCAATACCATTATTGAATCGGTTAAAAAAACAAACCGATTAGTCATCCTTGAAGAGGCATGGCCATTCGGAAATATTTCAACAGAAATCACTTATCAAGTTCAAAGTCAGGCGTTTGACTATTTAGATGCGCCTATTCAAAAAATCAATACCGCAGACACACCAGCACCCTATTCTCCTGTTTTGTTGGCCGAATGGCTACCAAATCACGAAGACGTTGTTCGTGCAGTACACAAGGTTTTAAGTTAATCAATCAAATTTTACCATGAGTTCCATCATTTTTTATCTTCCAATAGCCCTAGCAGTAATAGGATTAATTGTCATGATTGTGAAAGCACAATGGGTGCGTAAGCAAGCTGCCGGCGATGCCAAAATGATTGAAATTTCTAGTGCAATCAAAGAAGGTGCACTTGCCTTTTTGGGTGCCGAATACCGATTACTTTCGTTTTTTGTCGTTGGTGCTTCTGTCGCTTTATATGTCATTTCTACATTGGTTGAACATACGCATTGGATGATTGTTCCAGCGTTCATTCTTGGGGCTATTTTTAGTGCTTTTGCAGGTAATATTGGTATGCGCATTGCTACGGATGCTAATGCACGCACGGCCGAAGCTGCTAAAACCAGCTTGCCTAAGGCTTTAAAAGTGTCGTTCAACGGCGGAACAGTTATGGGCTTGGGCGTTGCTGGACTTGCCGTTCTTGGTCTTAGTTTATTGTTCTTGTTTTTTATTGAACAGTTTATGGGGCATGAAGGAAGTTTTTATTCCAATATGACCGTAGTGCTCGAGACACTTGCGGGCTTTTCTTTGGGTGCAGAATCTATTGCGCTTTTTGCACGTGTTGGTGGCGGTATTTACACCAAAGCTGCCGATGTAGGTGCTGACCTTGTAGGAAAAGTTGAAGCTGGAATACCAGAAGATGATCCTCGAAACCCAGCTACGATTGCTGATAATGTTGGCGATAATGTTGGTGATGTAGCTGGTATGGGCGCAGACCTATTTGGATCTTATGTGGCTACTGTTTTGGCGGCTATGGTTTTGGGTAATTATGTGGTTAAAGACATGCTAGATGCTGGAAAAGAATTAACATCTTTTGAAGGAATGGGTCCCATTTTGTTACCACTCGTCATTGCAGGTGTTGGCATTTTAGCATCTGTTATTGGAACCTTGTTTGTGCGGATTAAATCAAATGACGCAAAAGAAGATAAGGTGCAAAAGGCACTCGACACAGGAAACTGGGCAGCTATAGTGTTAACGCTTGTTGCTAGCTGGTTCCTTATTGATTGGATGCTAGAGGACGAAATAAGCATGAGTTTTTTTGGTGAAGGAATAGTTACTGTACCTTCAATTCATGTGTTTTACGCTGCTTGTATTGGTCTAGCAGTAGGTGCTTTGATTTCTATGGTAACTTCTTACTACACTTCGTTAGGTAAAAAGCCAGTATTGGATATTGTACAAAATAGTTCTACAGGTGCTGCGACCAATATTATTGCTGGTTTGGCAGTTGGAATGAAATCTACGTTTGTTTCTGTTATTCTATTTGCAGCAGCTATTTATGGTTCTTATGAATTGGCTGGTTTTTATGGTGTTGCACTTGCCGCCTCGGCGATGATGGCAACAACAGCGATGCAGTTGGCTATTGACGCATTTGGTCCTATTGCTGATAACGCTGGTGGTGTTGCTGAAATGAGCGAATTAGAACCACAGGTACGCGAGCGTACAGATATTTTAGATTCTGTAGGAAACACAACTGCTGCGGTTGGTAAAGGTTTTGCCATTGCTTCAGCCGCCCTTACCGCTTTGGCATTATTTGCTGCTTATGTGACGTTTACAGGTATTGATGGCATTAATATTTTTAAGGCCGACGTTTTGGCCATGCTGTTTGTAGGTGGCATGATCCCTGTAGTATTTTCTGCACTTGCTATGCAATCGGTCGGAAAAGCGGCTATGGAAATGGTGCATGAAGTACGTCGTCAATTTAGAGAAATTCCTGGTATTTTAGAAGGAAAAGGAAAGCCTGAATATGCCAAATGTGTAGATATTTCTACTAAAGCTGCGCTTAAAGAAATGCTTCTCCCAGGATTGATTACCATCATCACACCCATTCTTATTGGCCTGTTGTTCGGTGCCGAGCCGTTGGGTGGTTATATGGCGGGCGTTTGTGTTTCGGGTGTTATGTGGGCTATTTTCCAAAACAATGCTGGTGGTGCTTGGGATAATGCAAAAAAATCATTTGAAGCAGGTGTTGAGATAAACGGCGAAATGACCTACAAAGGTAGCGATGCGCACAAGGCAGCGGTTACTGGCGATACCGTTGGCGATCCGTTCAAAGATACTTCTGGTCCTTCCATGAATATTCTAATTAAACTAACATGCTTGATAGGTCTTGTTATGGCTCCACTTTTAGATGGTGGAATTGCCAAAGATGCGGACAAAACTCAAGTTGAGGTAACACTTGAACGTTCGGACGAGGGTTTGGCCAAAGGAACCATTACCACAGTAACCAACCAAAATGGGCAGGTGGTAGAAAAAGTTCAAGTCTTTCAAGGTACTCAAGAAGAGGTAAACGAAGCAATTGCCACCGCAAAAGTTGCTGCTGGTGTTAAGTAAATAAACCGCTAAGCTCAGCGTCTATTTTCTCAACTACTTGGCCAAAGTCCTCTTTGTTATCTACAAAGTTTAAATCATCCACATCAATAATAAGGAGTTTTCCTTTGTCGTAAGTGTCCACCCAAGCTTCGTAGCGTTCATTTAAACGGCTTAAATAGTCGATGCTAATCGAGTTTTCGTACTCTCTACCGCGTTTGTGAATTTGTGCCACCAAATTAGAAATAGAACTTCTTAAGTAGATCATTAAGTCGGGCCCTTTAACCAGAGATTCCATTAGCTCAAAAACAGCTGTGTAGTTGCTAAAGTCACGATGGGTCATCAGCCCCCTGGCGTGCAGGTTGGGCGCAAAAATGTGTGCATCCTCATAAATGGAACGGTCTTGCACGACGTCATTTCCGTTTTTTTGAATGTCGAGAATTTGTCTAAACCGACTATTGAGGAAATAAATTTGAAGATTAAACGACCAACGCTCCATCTCGGCATAAAAGTCATCCAAATAAGGATTTTCAACAACATCTTCGTACAATGCTTCCCAGCCATAATGTTTGTGAAGCAATTCGGTTAGACTTGTTTTTCCTGCCCCAATATTTCCCGCAATAGCAATATGCATTTCAAAAATTTTAAGCCACAATATAAGTATCTTTCAACAAAGACACATCTAATTTTTGTTAACTTTTTTGCGCCAGCATTACCCTAAATTTAATGGACATGTGTGTAGATAAAAAACAGATTTCCTGTGAAAAAACTCAAAAAGTCATTAGCCTTTTGCCTACAACTTATTTTCTTTAGTATATTTGTTTTACCAAACAAATCCATTATGAAACGTCTCTTACTTCTTACTCTTTCTTTTTTTACAACTACTTTTTCTTCTGCGCAGATTTTTGATGATTTAGAAAAAATCTTAGCAGCAACTACTGATGATGCAAACATCCTTTTCGACGCTTATACATCACCTTTGGGCGAGTCATTCACGTATAGCCTTAACACAGGTTGGGCATCATCTGCAAAAACACATAAAAAATTAGGTTTTGACCTGACCATTGGCGTAACCTCGCCCAACGTATCAGATGCTGCTAAGTCATTTAAAATTAGCGAGCTAAATCTAGCTAAATTGACGAGTACATCTGCTACGGCAAATACATTATTTGGACCAAAGGGATCAACCGATTTTACTTACACCATTCCCAATACCTCAATTTCTCAAACGGTAACCTTGCCAGGCGGGCTAGAGGATGATTTGGTTATGAACTCCCTACCCGTTCCTTATATTCAGGCTGGTGTGGGCTTGTTTTTTGATACTGATGTGACCGTTCGTTACCTACCGAAAGTTGACGCACAAGGATCTAGTGTTGACTTAATTGGAATTGGGCTTAAGCATAATTTGATGCAGTACCTTGGTATTATCGACAAACTTCCATTAAATGTTGCTGTGTTGGGCTCATTTACTAAGTTAAACATCGAATATGCCTTGAATAGTGCCAAACCAGATCAAAAAATTTCGGGGAGTGTGAATACCTTTTTAGTCCAAGCCTTGGGTTCTTTAGACTTTCCCATCATCAGCGTGGTTGGTGGTATTGGCTATGGAAAAGGCGATGTTTCTTTTGCCATGTTAGGCGACTACAGCGTAGGTCTTTTAGATGGTTCGACCAAAACACTAAGCGATCCTTTAAAATCTGAACAAGCTTATACAGGTACGCACGCTTTAGTTGGGCTTAGAGCAAATTTATTGTTTCTAAAAATCTTTGCGAACTATACCATACAAGAGTTCAATACCCTAAATGCGGGTATTTCTTTTAGTTTCCGTTAATAAATCATTGTATTTTTTTGGATAGGTTGTATATTTGCAGCCACAGAGGAAGGATTTGACTGATTGCAACCTCTCAAAAAAACTGCTAAAACAGCTTGCTTTTGATGAGTATAATCGGTCTCAATTCTTCGAAAAAGCAAGTGTTATGTCATATTTTTTTACATCAGAATCAGTTGGCGAAGGTCACCCAGATAAAGTATCTGATCAAATAAGTGATGCGCTTTTGGATCACTTTATTGCCTTTGACCCAAGCAGCAAAGTTGCTTGTGAAACCCTAGTTACTACAGGTCAAGCCATTGTTGCCGGCGAGGTCAAGAGTAAAACCTATTTGGATTTACAATCCATTGCCCGGGACACCATAAACCGCATTGGCTACACCGAAGATGCGTATCAATTTTCAGGTAATTCCTGTGGCGTGATTTCACTCATCCACGAACAATCTGCCGACATCAATCAAGGAGTAGAACGTGAAGAAGATACGCAACAAGGCGCAGGCGATCAAGGGATTATGTTTGGTTATGCTATCAATGAAACCGAAAACTACATGCCTTTAGCACTAGATATTGCGCATAACATTATGCGTACCTTATCTGATTTTAGACGTGAAAAAGCGCAAATCCCATACCTAAGGCCCGATGCCAAATCGCAAGTAACTTTGGAGTATTCCGACGACCACAAACCGCTTCGTGTTGATACGGTAGTCATTTCAACCCAACACGATGCCTTTGATGAAGATGAGGCAATGTTAGCCAAAATCCGTAAAGACTTGGTGGAGCTAGTCATGCCAAAGGTCATTTCGAGTTATCCTGCCACCATTCAAGCATTATTTGGCGCAGATATTACCTATCACATTAACCCTACGGGCAAGTTTGTCATTGGCGGACCACACGGCGATACAGGACTTACGGGGCGCAAAATTATTGTTGACACTTATGGCGGAAAAGGAGCGCATGGCGGAGGTGCCTTTAGCGGAAAAGACCCGTCAAAAGTGGATAGAAGTGCTGCCTATGCCGCACGACATATTGCCAAAAACTTGGTTGCTGCCGGTGTTTGTGATGAGGTATTGGTGCAATTGAGTTACGCCATTGGCGTAGCCGAACCCACATCAATTTTCATCAATACGTATGGAACAGCAAAAACAGCCCAAAGCGATGCAGCAATTGCTGAACAAATCGCTCGATTGGTCGATCTTACACCTTATGGCATTGAAAAACGATTAAAGCTCCGAAATCCTATTTACACAGAAACAGCCGCTTATGGGCACATGGGCAGACAGCCTGAAACAGTAAAAAAGACATTCGAGTCGCCCTATAATGGTCGTATAGACTGCGAAGTGGAATTATTCACTTGGGAAAAACTCGACTTAGTACACACATTTAAACATCAATTTTTAACTAGATAATATGAGTAATTCTAAATTTTCAACCA